>JBKHDS010000274.1:0-3763 GCA_046541215.1 Nitriliruptoraceae bacterium | reverse complement strand
GGAGCGCTCCGCGGTGTCGGCGGCGGCGTTGGAGCGCTCCGCGGTGTCGGCGGCGTCCACCTCGTCATCCGCACCCAGCAGCCGGTCCACGGGCGAGCTGGCCGGGGCGGTGGGTGCATCGCTCGGGTCGACGTCGGCGTCGGCGCCGCCGGTCAGCTCGGCGATCAGCCGGGTCGCGCGGGCGGTGATGTCGTCGCTCGGCCCGTCCGGGCTGGCCGACCGGAGCGCGGAAGCGGGGGACGCGCCCCGCCGCTCAGCGGCGGGACGGTCCGTGCCCGCCGACGGTCGGCGGCGCGCGAGGTGGTCCTCGTCCCGGCCGGCCGCGACGTGCAGCTGGACGTGCTCCTTGGCGAAGAACCCGCCGATCCCCCCGCGCAGGACACGGCGGGCCTCGACGATCTGCGCGCCTGGGCCGTAGGTGTCCTGCACCTCGGCGAGCGCGGCCTCGGCCGTGGCGGCCTCGACGATCGCGGTCGCACCCGGGGCCAGCTTCTCGTCCTCGGCCGGGGCGGCGGTCTGGGTCTCAGGCATCGACAGGCTGGGCACCGATGGCTCCGATCACGTTCAGGTTCAGATGACCTGGCAGCTCGTTGTAGGCGAGCACCGGCAGGTCGAGCCCGGCGGAGAGCAGGGCGCGACGCAGCGGCCGGCGCAGCAGCTGGCCGACGACCACGGCGGTGGGGACGCCACCGGCCGAGTCGGCGACCTGCGCGGTCTGGGCGAGCAGGGGGGCGAGCCGCTCGGGTTCGAGCGCGAGCTGCAGGGTCCCGTCCAGGTCGCGGACCCGTTCGTGCAGCTCCCCCTCCAGCTCCGGGGCGATGGTGATGACGGCCAGCTCCCCACGGGGGGCGAGCCGGGAGGCGATGGTGGCACCCACGGCGACCCGGGCGGCGGCGAGCAGCTGCTCGACGTTGCGGGTCTCGCGGGCACGGTTGGCGACGGCCTCGACGATGCGGGCGAGGTCACGGATCGGGACGCGCTCGGCCAGCAGCTGGCGGAGCACCTCGTGCAGCAGGGAGATAGGCAGGGTCTCGGTACCGACCTCGTCCGCCAGCAGCGGCTCGTCCAGGCGCAGCGACTCGATGAGCTGCTGGACCTGCTGACGGGTGAGCAGCTCGTCCGCGTGATCCCGCACCACCTCGGCGAGATGGGTGACGACGACCGCGGACCGGTCCACCACGGTCGCGCCGGAGGCGGTGACGCGGCTGCGGGCCTCGGTGGGGATCCAGAAGGCCTTGAGCCCGAACACCGGCTCGACGGTCTCCTCGCCGGGGACGCCGCCGAGGTCGTGGTCGTCCCCGGCGGGCAGCGCCAGGACGCGGTCGCGCGGGGCGGTGCCGCGTGCCACCTCGACGCCGTGGACGAGCACCCGGTAGCTGGCAGGCTCGAGCATGACGTCGTCGCTGGTGCGCACGAAGGGCATGACGACGCCCAGCTCGTCGGCGATCTGACGGCGCAGCGCCCGCACCCGCTGGAGCAGGTCGCCCCCGGACTCGGCGTCGGTGAGGTCGAGGACGTCGTAGGCGAGGTGGAGCTCGAGCGGCTCGATGCGCATGCGATCGATGAGCGCCCGCGGGTCGTCCGGGTCGAGCTGGACGGCAGCGTCCTCGGCTGCCTGGTCCTCGCTGCGCTCCTCCTCGGCGGCCGAGGCGGTCCGTGCGGCAGCGACGAGCAGACCGATGACCAGTACCGCGAAGGGCAGCTTCGGCAGGCCCGGCATGAGCCCGATGGCGAACAGCACCAGGGCAGCGATCCGGAGCGCGCGGGGGTCGTTGAGCAGCTGCCGGCCCACGACCGGACCGAGGTCGTCCTCGTCGTCGACGCGCGAGACCAGCAGACCGGTCGCGGTGGAGATCATGAGCGCCGGGATCTGGCTCACGAGCCCGTCGCCGACGGTGAGCAGCGAGTAGGTCGCGGCGGCCTCGGCGAGCTCCATGCCGGCGATGGTGATGCCGATGATGAGCCCACCGACGAGGTTGATGGCGACGATCACGATGCCGGCGATCGCGTCACCCTTCACGAACTTCGAGGCACCGTCCATCGCGCCGTAGAAGTCGGACTCCCGGGCGATACGGATGCGGCGCTGCTTGGCCTCCTTCTCGTCGATCTGTCCGGCGGCCAGGTCGGCGTCGATGGCCATCTGCTTGCCCGGCATGGCGTCCAGGGCGAAGCGGGCGCCCACCTCGGCGACCCGGCCGGCACCGGCGGTGATGACGGCGAACTGGATCACGACCAGGATGAGGAAGACGACGAGACCGACGACCACCGAGCCGCCGACCACGAACTGACCGAAGGTGTCGATCACCTTGCCGGCGTAGCCGTCGAGGAGGATCAGCCGGGTCGAGGAGACGTTGAGGGCGAGCCGCATCAGCGTGGTGATGAGGATCAGCGACGGGAAGGTGGACAGGTCGAGCGTGTCGCGCAGGGTCAGCACGGCCAGCAGGATGACCAGGGCGAAGGCGAGGTTGACCGCGAGCAGCAGGTCGAGCAGCTGCGGGGGCATCGGCACGACCATGGCGACGACCGCGCCGACCAGCACGATGGGCACGGTGGTGCGGGTCAGCAGGTTCCCGCCGCGGCGGGGGGCGGTCGTGGTGCTCACGCGGTACCTCCGATGCGCACGGCCCGGCGGTGGTCGGGGACGCGACGGCTGCCGGGGGTGCGGCCGGTGCGGCGGTAGGCGGCTGCGAGCACGACCGCGACGGCCTGGTACAGCTCGACGGGCACGTGGCTACCGACCCGGCACTGCTTGTAGAGGGCCCGGGCCAGCGGGATGTCGGTGGTGACCGGCACCCCGTGGCGGCGCGCGATGTCCTTGATGCGGGTGGCGAGGTGGTCCGCGCCCTTGGCGATCACGCGCGGCGCGCCCTCCCCCGGGTCGTAGCGCAGGGCGACGACGAGGTGGGTCGGGTTCGCCACGACGGCGTCCGCGGTCGCGACGTCGCGCAGCATGCGGTTGCGGGTCAGGTCGCTGGCGCGGGCCTTGCGGGCGGCCTTCTGGTACGGATCGCCCTCGCTGTCGCGGAACTCGCGCTTGATGTCCGAGCGGGACATCATCATCTGCTTCTCGATCTTCTGCTTCTGGAAGGTGAAGTCCAGGGCGGCGATGATCAAGGCGAGGATGGCGGCGCGCACGATGATGCTCCCGTACGCCCCGCTGAGCCGGTCCATGGCCCCGGCCAGGGTGCGGTCGTTCTGGATGTGGTCGCGCCAGTCGGAGATCGTGGGCCACACGACCGCGAGCACCGCCCCGAGCTTCAGCACGGTGCGCGTCAGCTCCCAGGCGGCGTTCTTGGGCTTGAACTTCTCGAAGCCCTTCTTCAGCGAGAGGTTGGACAGCTTCGGCTTGACGAGCTTGAGGTTGAACTTGATGCCGACCTGCGAGACCCCAGCGGCGGTGCCGGCGACGGCCGCAGCGAGCAGGAACGGCCCGGTCAGGACGAAGAACAGCGTCAGGCTGCGAAGCGCGCTCGCGCCGAGCGCGTCAGCGGCACCGGCGGTGGCGAAGATCTCGCGCACCGAAGCCATCGCGCGATCGGTCATCCAGCTCCCGGCGATGGCCAGCACCCCGACGAGCGCCAGGAAGGTGCCCGCGACCGCGACCTCCTGGCTGCGCGGGACCTGGCCCTCGTCGCGCGCCTTCTTGCGGCGCTGCGGCGTGGCCTTCTCGGTCCTGCCGTCCTTGGAGCTCACATCTCACCACGGGTCGTCGCTGGGCGCCGTCCGTGGGCGTGGGGCTCGTGCGCGGATCCTTCCGCACGTG
>JBKHDS010000273.1:0-3763 GCA_046541215.1 Nitriliruptoraceae bacterium | reverse complement strand
CCCGGCACGCCCCGGCACGACGCGGCCGCACCCGGACCGCGCTCCGCCACGATCGTGGAGGCAACGATGCGCAGCCCCAAGGACTTCTTCCGGCCCCTGGCGATCGGGGCTCCCGCCCCGCCGACGCAGATCCCCTTCCGTCCCTCGCGGATGATCCACTTCTTCGACCCGTCCAACCCGAAGATGGTCGCCAAGGTCCCCGACATGGCGTCGAAGGTCGATGTCCTGCTCGGCAACCTCGAGGACGCGATCCCGGTCGAGCGCAAGGAGGCGGCGCGCGCTGGGCTCGTCGAGGTCGGTCGCACCGTCGACCTCGACGCCACCCAGCTGTGGGTCCGGGTCAACGCGCTGGACTCGCCCTGGATCCTGGACGACCTCACGACGCTGGTCGGTGAGATCGGCAGCGCGCTCGACGTGATCATGCTGCCGAAGGTGGAGGGCGCCGAGGACATCCACTACGCCGACCGCCTGCTCGCGCAGCTCGAGGCGCGCGCCGGGCTCGACGAACCGCTGCTCCTGCACGCGATCCTGGAGACCGCCCGCGGGGTCGCTAACGTCGAGGAGATCTGCCTCGCCTCGCCGCGCATGCAGGGGCTGTCGCTGGGCCCGGCGGACCTCGCGGCCAGCCGCCGCATGAAGACCACCCGCGTCGGTGGCGGCCACCCCGGCTACCTCGTGCGGGAGGACCCGCCCGACGGCGAGGTGGAGGCACCCCGGGCCACCGCCCAGCAGGACCTGTGGCACTACACCATCGCCCGCATGGTCGATGCCTGCGGGATGGCCGGGATCCTGCCCTACTACGGCCCCTTCGGCGACATCAAGGACACCGTCGCGTGCGAGGACCAGTTCCGCAACGCCTACCTGCTCGGCTGCGTGGGGACCTGGACGCTGCACCCGGTCCAGATCGACATCGCCAAGCGGGTGTTCTCGCCCGAGCCCGCTGAGGTGGCCTGGGCGACCCGGGTCGTCGAGGAGATGGGCGACGGCTCCGGCGCGGTCATGATCGACGGCAAGATGCAGGACGACGCGACCTACAAGCAGTGCCAGGTCGTGCTCGACCTCGCACGAGCGCTGGCGGCACGCGATCCCGAGCTCGCGGAGGTGTACGGCCTGTGAGCACGCCGATCCGTCCCCGACGCACCGTCCTGTACCTACCCGGCTCCAACGCCCGGGCGCTGCAGAAGGCCCCCACGCTGCCCGCCGATGCCCTCATCCTCGACCTCGAGGACGCCGTCGCGCCCGATGCCAAGGCGACGGCCCGGTCCCAGGTCGCCGAGGCGGTCGCCGCGGGCGGTTTCGGTCACCGCGAGGTGCTGGTCCGGGTCAACGCCGCCGACACCGCTTGGTTCGCCGACGACATCGCCGCGCTCGCGCGGGTGGGCGCCGACGGGGTGCTCGTACCGAAGGTCTCGAGCGTGGCTGACGTCCACACGGTCGAGGCCGCGCTGGCAGCGGCCGACGCCCCCCAGGGCCTCGCCCTGTGGGCCATGCTGGAGACCCCCCGCGCCGTGCTGGACGCCGCACGGATCGTGCACGCCTCAGACCGGCTCGTCGGGTTCGTCATGGGGACCAACGACCTCGCCAAGGAGCTCGGTGCCGCGCACGTCGCCGGCCGGGCCCCCTTGCTGACCGCGCTGTCGTGGTGCCTGCTCGCATCCCGGGACGCCGGGAAGATCCTCATCGACGGGGTGTTCAACGACCTCGACGACGCCGAGGGCTTCGTGGCGGAGTGCCGCCAGGCGGTCGAGCTCGGCTTCGACGGCAAGACCGTCATCCACCCCCGGCAGCTGCAGCCGTGCAACGCCGCCTTCACCCCGACCGAGGAGGAGGTGGCGCACGCCCGCGAGGTGATCGACGCCTTCGACGCGGCCCGCGCCGAGGGGCGCGGGGTCGTGACCGTGGGTGGCAAGCTCGTCGAGAACCTCCACGTCGAGCAGGCGCGCAGGGTCCTCGCCGTGTCGGAGGCGGTCACCGGGCGCTGAGCTCGCGAGCCACCGGTAGGTCGTCCTCGACGGCGAGGACCTGCCCCGCCGGCCCGATGGCGACCACCTCGACCACGCTGACGGGGCCATCGAGCACCACCCGATGGACCCGGTGCCAGACGAGTGAGGAGACCCGGCTCTCGTGCACGGAGCCGGCGTCGGTGGTCAGACGGACCGAACGGGTGTCCGGCGGGACCGAACCGACGACGGCCACCGCCTCCGGACCGAGGCGGACCTGCTCGGCCTGCAGCCGCCCGGGCCACCGGGCCCCCCCGATCGTCGCCGCAGCGTCCTCGGCGGTGACGGTGAAGGCGGGTGCGAGCGCCCGCGGTGCTGCGGTCACGCTCCACTCCGTGCCCAGGATGGTGCGGCCCTTGTCGAGGGTGCGTGGCACGAAGGCCACCGCGAGCACCACGGCGAGCAGCAGCACGAGCAGTGTCGCGAGCAGGGCGCGGAGCCGTGGGGTGAGCACCTCGAGCCCGGGGATGGGGTCCGCATCGCCGCCCGAGACCGGATCCGGGTCGGCGCCGTGCTGCCGCTCGCCCATGACGCCGGCCCCTTCGTCGCTGGCTGGTCCGGGCGGTCCCGTCGGACCCTTCGACCGTACCGAGGTTATCTGCCGGCGGGGGCGGTCAGGAGGCCTGCTCCTCGCCCGCCGGCTCCTCGGCGGCCACGGCGTCCTCGGTCTCCGGGCCGGGGGCGGTGAGCGGCGTGGTCGTCCCGTCCGGATGCGACGCCGCCGAGCCCGACGCGCCGCCCTCCACCGTCGCCGAGGGACGGTGCCACCGCTCGGCGAGCCGGCGCAGGAACTCGTCCGCTTCCTCGGCGCTGGCGGCGCCGCCGCCGAGGCGGGCGGGCACCCACCAGGCGCCGGCCGGAAGCCCGTCCGGGTAGGTGCGCTGGACCTCGTCAAGGAGCACGAGCATCCGACGGCGCAGCTCCTCGGTGACCGCGACCGGGTCGTCGTCGGGGCGGGGGTAGAGGGGTTCGCCATAGCGCACCGTCACCGGGAGCCGCCACGACCAGCGCGGCTTACGGCCGACGGTGTGGAAGCGGTGCGAGCCCCACGAGATGGTCGGGATCACCGGGACACCGGCCGCCGCGGCCATGCGCACGGCGCCCGGCTTGAAAGGCAGCAGCTCGAGCGAGGGCGAGATGGTCTGCTCCGGCAGCACCAGGATCAGCTCGCCCCGCTCGAGGCCGGTGACCGCGTGCCGAAGGGCCATGCGGCCGGCTCCCCGCTCGACCGGGATGTGCTCCGCACGGCGCATGAACCAGCCGAACACCCGGGCCCGGAACAGCGAGGCTTTCGCGAGGATGCGCACGGGTCGGCCCCAGCATCGGTACGGGTGCCACCCGGAGGTGAAGAAGTCCCAGAAGGAGGTGTGGTTCGCGGCGATGACCGCACCACCGTGCCGCGGCAGGTGCTCGATGCCCTGGACGTCCACCCGCCACCGCTGCACCCGCATGATCGCGAAGGCGATCCAGGCGGCGAGGCGGTAGACGAGGCTCGCACGCGGGTCACCGTGCTCGTCCGTTCCTGGCATCCCGAGCTCCACGAGGTCAGGCCGTCCACCGGGGTGGCAGGGCGGCGCGGCGCGGCGCGGACATCATCGCGTGGCGTCGCGCTCGCGTCCAGCAGGCGTTCGGACCCGGCTAGCTGGTGTCCGGAGTGGCCGGGGCACCCCCGCGGCTCGATGCCGGCGGTCCTGCGTCGTCGCGATCCTGCCCCGCCGGCTCGCCGTGCCCACGGTCCGAACCCGGCGTCCATCCGCGCTCAC
>JBKHDS010000272.1:0-3781 GCA_046541215.1 Nitriliruptoraceae bacterium | reverse complement strand
CCTCCGCGTCGTCGACGCCGAGACCGGGGCCCCGACCCTTGTCGATACGTCGAGCGCCCGCGTCCGCGAGGCGTTCGCGAAGCGGGCCGCCGCCCGCGCCGCCCGCGCGGAGGCCGCACTAAGCCAGGCCCGCGTCGACCACGGTGCGCACGCCGTCGACGGTGACCGAGGACTCGGCCAGGTCGGTCGCCAGCAGGACCCGGGTCCCACCCTGTGGTGACGGCCGCAGCGCCCGGTCCTGCTCCCCTGCCGACAGCCGGCCGTGCAGGGGCAGGAGAGACACCGGTGTGGCGACCCGGTCGAGGAGCAGCTGGTGCGTGCGGGTGATCTCCCGCACGCCGGGCAGGAACACCAGGACGTCGCCGGGCCCCTCGTCGAGCACCCCCAGCACCGCGTCCGCCACCGCGGCCTCGAGCCGGCCGGGGGCGGGACGGTCGCGGTGGACGATCTCGACCGGGAAGCGCCGTCCCTCGGCGCGGACGACCGGGGCCGCACCGAGCAGCGCCGCGAGGCGCGGCCCGTCAAGCGTGGCGGAGGCGACCAGCAGCTCGAGGTCCGGCCGCAGCGCCGCGCGGACCTCGCAGGCGAAGGCCAGCGCGAGATCGGCCTCGAGGGAGCGCTCGTGGAACTCGTCGAACAGCAGCGCCGTGATCTGGGGCAGGGTCGGATCGCGTTGCAGACGGCGCAGCAGCACCCCCTCGGTCACGACCTCGATCCGGGTGGCGCCAGAGGTCCGGCGCTCCTCCCGGGTGGTCAGCCCGACCCGCTGGCCGACCGCCTCCCCGAGCTGTGCGGCGAGCCTGCCCGCGGCCGCGCGGGCCGCGACCCGGCGGGGCTCCAGCACCACCAGTCGGCCCGACCGCCCCCAGGTCAGCCACGCGAGCGGGACGCGGGTGGTCTTGCCCGCCCCGGGTGGGGCCTCCAGCACCACCTGCCCCTGCGCCTCGAGGGCGTCGCGCACCGCCTCGAGGACCGCCTCGACCGGCAGGGCCGGACCGGGTGGTCGCCAGCCTGCCGGCAGCGGGTCGGGGGCGGGCGGGGGGTCCATCGCCGTGACGCTACCGGTGCCGCACGCCACGGCCGCCGAGTACCGTGCGTGCCCAGACGACGAGGAGGACCGCGTGGCCATCGTGCTCCGCATCCTGATCAACGCCGCCGCGCTGTGGGTGGCGGTCCAGCTCGTGCCCGGGTTCAGCTTCGACTTCGACGGCAACGCCTGGGTGGGCTTCCTGGTGCTCGCGCTGCTGCTCGGGGCGGTGAACGCCGTCGTCAAGCCCATCCTGCAGCTGCTGTCGCTGCCGGCGATCGTGCTGACCCTCGGGCTGTTCCTCGTGCTCGTCAACGCGGTCGTGCTCTCGATCGTCGTCTGGCTCGCGGACGCCCTCGGCTTCCCGCTCTCCAGCGTGGACTTCGTGGCGACGCTCCTCGCCGCGCTGGTGGTGTCGGTGGTCTCCTGGGTGCTGGAGACCGTCCTGGGTCAGGACTGAGGTGGACGTGCCGAGCGCGCCGAGCCTGACCGACCTGCCAGCGGGCACCGACCCCGCCCTGACCGGGCGCACGGTCGAGGTGTTGCAGGCCCTGATCCGGTGCGCCTGCGTGAACGACGGCACCGCTGCCTCCGGCCACGAGCACCGAGCCGTCGCCGTCCTCGACGAGGTGCTCGACGGGCTCGACCTCGTGCACTACGAGCCGGCGCCGGGACGTCGCAGCCTGCTCGCGACCCTCGAGGGCACCGATCCGGCCGCGCCGACGCTGCTGCTCCTCGGCCACACCGACGTCGTCCCCGTCACGCGCGATGCCTGGCGCCAGGACCCCTTCGGTGGTGAGCTGCTCGACGGCGAGGTGTGGGGCCGCGGGGCGGTCGACATGCTGAACCTCACCTCCTCGATGGCGGTCGCGGTCCACCACCTCGCCACCCGTGGCCGGCGACCGCGGGCGACGGTGAAGTTCCTGGCGGTCGCCGATGAGGAAGCCGGCGGCACCTACGGCGCGCAGTGGATCACCGACCATGCCTGGGCGGACGTGGCCGCGGACGCGGTCCTGACCGAGTCGGGCGGGCTCACCGTCGGCGGACCGGGTGGCGGTGCCCTCGTCATCGCCACGGCGGAGAAGGGCATCGCCTGGCGCCGGCTCACGGTCCTCGGCACCCCCGGCCACGGCTCCATGCCCTACCGGGCCGACAACGCCCTCGTCACGGCCGCCGAGGTGGTGCGCCGCCTGAGCGCCTTCGACCCGGCCGCCACCCTGCACGAGCACTGGCGCGCCTGGGTGCGCCACCTCGACATCGACGACGGGCTGCGTGCGCTGCTGCTGGACCCGGCTCGGCTGGAGGAGGGGTTCGAGCGGCTGGACCACCGTGCGGCCCGCTACGCCCACGCCTGCACCCACACCACCTTCTCCCCGAACGTCATCCACGGTGGGACGAAGATGAACGTGATCCCCGATGCGGTCCACCTCGACATCGACATCCGCACCCTGCCCGGCATCGCCGACGCCGAGGTGGACGCGATGCTGGCCGAGGCGCTCGGGGACCTCGCCGAGCGGGTGGTGGTGGCCCCGGGCGAGGTCGGGCGTCCTGCGACCGCCTCGACGGTGGACACCGAGGTGTTCGACCTGCTGCGGCGCCGGGCGGCGGCGGTCCACCCCGACCGCGAGGTGCTGCCCTGGATGACCGTGGGCGGGACCGACGCCGCGTTCTTCCGGCAGCGGGGGGTACCGGCCTACGGCACCGGCATGTACAGCGCCGCGCTGCCGCTAGAGGAGTTCCAGAGCCGCTACCACGGCCACGACGAGCGCATCGACCTGGCGTCGCTCGCGCTGACCACGCAGCTGTGGCTCGATCTGGTGGACGGGCTGGGCGGCTGAGCCGGCCGGGAGGGTGACGGTGGAGCTGGGCACGCTCGCGCTGGTGGCCGGCTCCAGCTGGGCGGCGGGGCTGCACCTGTACGGCGTCGTGCTCGTGCTCGGCCTGGTAGGTCGCTTCGGCGGCGTCGAGGCCATCCCGACGGTCCTGACGCGGACCGATGTGCTGGTGCTCGTCGCGGTGCTCGTGCTGGTCGAGGAGGTCGCGGACAAGATCCCGTGGCTCGACTCGTTCTGGGATCTGGTGCACACCGTGGTGCGGCCGCTGGGGGCGGCGGCACTCGCGCTGCTGCTGACCGGCGAGGCCGAGACGACCCAGCAGGCGCTGGCCGCCCTCGGCTCCTCCGGGCTGGCCCTGTCGGCCCACACCGCCAAGGCCACCACCCGGCTGGCGGTGAACGCCTCGCCTGAGCCGATCAGCAACCTCGGCGTCAGCCTCGCCGAGGACGGCCTGGTCCTGACCGTGCTGTGGCTCGCGATCACGAACCCGGTGCTCGCGCTCGTGCTCGTCGCGGTGCTGGTGGTGGCGGGCAGCGTGCTGACCGTAGCGCTGCTGCGTGCCGCGCAGCGGGGGCTCGCGCGGTGGCGGGCGCGGCGGGCGGCCCGGCGGGACCTGCCGGGGACCTGAGCCAGCTCTCAGCCTCCTGCCACCTCGGCTTCAGGTCCGCACGCCATCGTCTCCCTCACCAGCCGGCACGCCGCCGGCTCCACCCAGGAGGGACACGATGAAGCACCTGAACCGTTGGCGTACCGTCGGCGCCGCCGCCGCCACGAGCGTCCTGGCCCTCGGTGCGCTCGGCGTCGCCGGCACGGTGACCGACGCCGCCCCGATCGAGCTGGTCTCCGAGCGCGGCGTCGGCGAGGCGGCCGACAGCGGGACGCTCCTGCTGGTGGAGCCCTCGCTCGACAGCCCCGCCGC
>JBKHDS010000271.1:0-3781 GCA_046541215.1 Nitriliruptoraceae bacterium | reverse complement strand
CGCCGGTGGAGGACCGCATCGGTGGGACCGTGCTGCTGGCCGACGGGTGGGTCGTCATCGACGATCACCACGACCCCGAGCAGGTCATCAACCTCGCCACGAGCCACCTCACCGGCAACGGCTACCTCGGCTACCGCGGGACGTTGCCTGAGTGGCACGCCGACGCCACCGTCGGCTGCACCGTCTCCGACACCTGGGACAACGCGGACGGCAAGTGGGCTGAGCTGTGCAACGTCCCCAACGCGCTCTACGCGCGCCTCGACCACCTCGGCCGCAAGGTCGCCGTGGACGCCGACCGCGTGCTGAGCGACCGGGATCTGCTCGAGCGGCGCCTGGACATCCGCTACGGCCGCCAGCACCGCGTCTTCGGGCCCTCCTCCGGCCCGGTGCACCGGCTCGTCGACGAGCGGTTCGCGTCGATGGACGAGCGCCACCTGGTGACCCAGCGCCAGCGCGTCTACGCGACCCCGGGGACGCGGCTGACGCTGACCACGGGGATCGACGGGGAGGTCTGGAGCCTGAACGGGGACCACTTCGCCAGCGTCGAGGTGGACGTCCACGACGATGCGCTGCTGCAGCGGCTGACCACCACCGAGCGCGGGCTGGCCATCGCGGTCGGGCACACCGTGACGATCGCGGGCGGGTCGGTCCAGGGCGAGCGGTGGAGCGAGAAGGGGCGCCGGGTGGTGCGCAGCCTCGACGTCGAGGTCGGCCGGGACGGCCTGGTCGTGATCGAGCAGCACATGGCCGTCCACTCCGCCAACGACGTGGACGACCCCGCTGGCGCCTCGCTCGCGCTGGCGCGTCAGGCCGCCGTCGACGGCTACGAGCTCCTGCTGGCACGGCACGCCCTGGCCTGGGACCGGCGGTGGGACCGCGTCGACGTGCGCATCGAGGGGGACCGCACCGCCCAGGCGGTCCTGCGCTACAACCTCTACCACAACATCATCGCGACCCCGATGCACGCCGACCACCTGCCGATCGGCGCCCGCGGCCTGTCCTGCCAGGCCTACCAGGGGGCGGCCTTCTGGGACCAGGAGGTGTTCAACCTGCCGATGTGGGTGCACACCTTCCCCGAGGTGGCCCGCAACCTGCTCGTCTACCGCCACCGCACCCTGGACGGCGCCCGGCGCAAGGCCACCCGCCTCGGCTACCAGGGGGCGTTCTACGCCTGGATCTCCGGGGACACCGGGGACGAGCTGTGCCCGGACTTCTTCTTCAAGGACGTGCTCACCGGGCGCCCGATCCGCAACCACTTCAACGACTGGCAGATGCACATCTCCCCGGACATCGCGGTGACCATCGACGGGTTCATCCGCGCCACGGGGGACGAGGCCTTCGTGCTGGAGCGCGGGGCGGAGATCGTGTTCGAGGTGGCGCGTTTCCTCGCCTCCTTCGTCCACTTCCGGCCGGCCGACGGCCACTACCACCTGCTCCGCCTGCTCGGCCCGGACGAGTATCACGAGAACGTCGACGACAACGTCTTCACCCTGGAGCAGAGCCGCACGGCGCTCGCCGAGGCCTGCCGGCTGTACGACGTGTTGTCGGCGGAGTACCGCGACGCCTTCGAGGAGCTCGCGGACCGGCTCGGGCTCGGGCGCGAGGAGCGCGAGCTCTGGCAGGACATCCACGACCGCCTCGTCGTGATCGAGCCGGACCCGGACACCCGGCTGCTGGAGCAGTTCGTCGGCTACTTCGATCTGGAGGACATCGCGCCCGATGACCTGCGCGAGCGGCTGCAACACCCGGACGAGTACTGGGGGTGGCCGAACGGCATCGCGGTGCACACCCAGGTCACGAAGCAGCCCGATGTGGTGCAGCTGTTCGTGACCCAGCCGCAGCGCTACGACCGGGCCACGATCGAAGCGAACCAGGACTACTACCTGCCGCGCACCCAGCACGGCTCGTCGCTGTCGCGGCCGATGTACGCCCTCGTCGCCGCCCGCCTCGGCCGGGTCGAGCAGGCGGAGGCGCTGTTCCGACGCAGCGCGACCGTGGACCTGCTGGCCGACTCGCACCCGGCGCCGGGCGGGACCTTCATCGGGGGGATCCATGTGGCCGCCTGCGGTGCGGCCTGGCAGGTGGCGGTGCTCGGTTTCGGGGGCGTGCACATCCGCGACGGCTACCTCGAGGTGAACCCGCGCCTGCCGCAGGGCTGGGACCGCCTCTGCTTCGGGATCGCGTTCCGCGGCTGCTGGGTCGAGGTGGCCGCGAGCGACCACCACGTCGTGCTCACCGCCCCGGAGGACAACCCGCGCGCGGTCACCGTCGAGGTCCACGGTCGCCGGGTCGAGGTCCCCCCCGGCGAGACCCGCGAGGTCACCGCCTCGGGTGCCCCGGCGCGGTGACGCCGCCGGCCTCCACCACGACGCACCCGGTCGTGGCCCAGAGCACCCGTCCCGTCCTGCTGCTGCCGCCGGCCAAGGGCAAGGTGCCGGGAGGTGATGGCCCCGCCTATCGAGCCACGCTCACCGACGATCACCCCCTCACCCCTCCCCGGCGCCAGGTCCTGGACGCAGCCGTGGCCGCGGCCGCGGGGTTGGACGATGCCGCGCTCGCCCGCGTCGCCGGGGTCCGTGGGGCCGACGTCGACCGGGCCCGCGCGCTGCTCGAGGACCTCCCCGACGCGCCGACGCTGCCGGTCGGGATCCGTACCGCCGGGATCGTCCACCGCAACGCCGGGCTCGCCGAGGTGGCGACGCGGGCGGACGCGCTGCCGGCCGAGGTCCTGCTCGTCTCCGGCCTGCTCGGGATCGCGGGCCTGGCCGAGCCCATGCCCGACCACCGCCTCGAGCTCGCCGTCTCCCTCGGACCGCTCGGTGGGCTCGCGACCTTCTGGCGGCGGGCGTTGGCCGAGCACCTCGCCACCCGCCTCGCGGACCGCCCGGTGGTGGACCTGCTGCCGGCCGAGCATGCCCGGGCGATCGATCCCTCGGTGCGCGCCCGCACCGGGTGGACGTCGGTGACGTTCCGGCGGCCGGACGGCGGGGCCGCCAACGCCGCGCGCACCAAGGTGGCCAAGGGGGTCCTCGTGGCGACGCTGCTCGCTCCCACACGCCTCACGGCCGCCGAGGTGACGGCACCGGCCCTGGCGGCACGCGTCGACCTGGGGGAGGGGTGGACCCTCGCGGCCGCCGCCGAGGACACCCTCGTCGCCACCTACCGCGGCTGAGGCGCCTTTGGCGGATCCTCGAGCGTCACGTGGTCGAGCAGGGACTCGACCGCGTGGATGAAGGATCGGTCCAGATCGGTCCAGGTCCGCACCCGGCTGAGCAGCGTTCGCCAGGCCTCGTGGGTGTCGGCGAAGCCGAGGCGGCGGGCGAGGCCCTCCTTGTACGGCTCGCCGCGCGGGACCTCAGGCCAGGAGGTCCGGCCTAGCACCGCCGGCCGGATCGCGGCCCAGACGTCGACGAAGGGGTGTCCGAGCACGAGCACGTCGGCGTGCGCCACCTCGGCGGCGAGCCGGGACTCCTTGGAGCCGGGGACGAGGTGGTCGAGCAGGATGCCGAGCCGCCGGGTCGGGCCGGGACCGAAGGCGGCGACGACCGCTGCGAGGTCGTCCGCGCCGTGCAGCGGCTCGACGACGATCGCGGCCGCCCGCAGATCATCGCCCCAGATGCGCTCGAGCAGTTCCGCATCGTGGACCCCCTCGACGAGGATGCGGCTCGCGCGAGCGGTGCGCGCGGCGGTGGCCGGCGCCCTCACCGACCCGCTGGGCGTGAGCGCGGGCGGCTCGGCCGCGGCGACCACCGCCCTCGGTGGCGGCAGCAGCTCCACGGGT
>JBKHDS010000270.1:0-3798 GCA_046541215.1 Nitriliruptoraceae bacterium | reverse complement strand
GCCCCGACGGGATCGACGTCGACGCGCAGCTCGACCCCCTCACGGCTGCACCGCTCGCGCAGCTCGCGCAGCGAGGCGAGGGTGCCCGCGGGGTCGGTGGTGGTGACGAGGTAGCCGTCCCGGCCCTCCTCTGGCAGCGGGCCGAGCAGGGTGTCCGCCGAGGGGAGCCGGTGGGTGATGGGCTCCTCGAGCGGGGTGCCGTCCAGGACCGCACCACGCGCGACCGAGAGCCGGATCGCGGTGGTCAACGGCGGGAAGCCGAGCGGCGCCCGCAGCGCCACCTCGGCGCGCCAGAAGCCCCCCGGGTCCCAGGCGGCCAGGGCGCGGATCGCGTGATGGTCAACCTCGCGTGTCTGGACCACCACCCGTGAGGCCGCCGGATCGCCGCCGCCGTGCACGCACCAGCCCGCCACCTGGAAGGCGAGCCGCAGCGCGTCCTCGGCCGCGTCCAGGCTCGGCCGGCGCAGCAGGGCGTCGAGGTCGGGGAGCACCACCGCGCCGACCGGGCCGGGCGGGCGGTCCAGCACCGACCCGCGGGTGGTGACGAGCACCGCGGGCGGCGGCGGCGGGGTGCGCGCGTACCCCTCCAGCACGGCCACGGGCACCTCCATCGAGCGGGCGAGCTCCGCGCCGAAGCGCTGCGCGCCGGCCGCGAGCGGCACGAGCTCGCGGTTCCGGCAGCTGCGGCAGGCGCGCCGCGGACCGTGGTGGCCACAGACGGGGCAGACGACCCCACCGTCCTCGGCTGCTGCCAGGGACGCCTCGCACGTCGGGCACCGCACCCGGTCGCCGCAGGCTCGGCACACCAGGGCACCGCCCTCCCCCCGGCGCGTGGCGAGGAGGACGCCGTACCGACCGCTGCGCACCGCCGTGCGGAGCGCGGCGCTGGCCTCACGGGTCAAGCGAGCACGCGGCTGGCCGGCGCCATCGATCACCTCCACGCGCGGTCGGGCATGGTGCTCCGCTCCCGACTCGCGGGCCCGACGCTCGGCCTCGCGCACGGCCACCACGGGGGTCAGGCGACGCTGACGCAGCAGGCGCCAGGCCACCGCCGAGGGCACCGTGCCGACGGCCAGGCCGACGCCGCCGGCTCGCCGGGCACGTTCCAGCACGATCTCGCGGGCGTGGGAACGCGGGCTGCGCCGCTCCTTGTAGGCCGGGTTCGCCTCGTCGACGATGACCGCGAGCCCGAGCCGGTCGAGCGGGACGAAGGCCGCGCCGCGCTCGCCGACCACGACCCGCGCCTGCCCGCAGCGCGCCTCGAGCCAGCGCCGGTAGGTGACCCGCGGGGACGGGCCGCCGCGTAGGTCGACGGCGAGGTCGGCCGCCGCGGTGACCACCGCGTCGGCGGTCGGCGAGGCCGGGTCGGGCACGAGCACCAGCACGTCCCGACCGTGCGCGAGGGTCAGCTGCGTGAGCTCGGCGATGCGGCCCGCGAGGTCCTCCCCCGGCAGCGGCCGCCACAGGAAGGAGCCGCCGCCGCTCGCTACGGCGTCCAGCAGCCGGTGCCCGTCGGTGCCGTACGGTGCCCACGCCGCGGCGAGCGCCCCCGGCTCGGGCGGTGGACCGCCGCTCGGGCGGGCATCGCTCCCGGGCGGGAACCAGCCGGCCTCGGCGGCCCGCCGCTCGACGTCCACGGTGCGGTCCGGCAGGGCGTGGCGCAGCACGTCGGCGAGGGGGGCCGCGAACCGGTCCGCCGCCCACCGCAGCAGCGCCAGCTCGTCCTCGTTCACCCACACGTGCGGTCCGAGCACGCGCGCGACGGAGCGGAGCCGGTCGGTGGGGACGTCGCTCTCGTTCGGCAGATCGACCACCAGGCCGCGGACCCGCCGCCCGGCGAAGGGCACCAGGACCCGCTGGCCGACCGCCACCTCGACGTCCGCGTCGAGCCGGTAGTCGAAGGGGTGGTCGAGGTGGAGGGGGGAGACCTCGACGACGACCCGGGCCAGCCGGGACACCGGCTAGGCGCCGACGGCGGACTTCAGCGCGTCGGCACGGTCCGTCCGCTCCCAGGTGAAGCGGTCCCCGGTGCGGCCGAAGTGACCGTAGGCGGCGGTCCTGCGGTAGCCCGGGCGCCGCAGGTCCAGCGCGTCGACGATCGCGGCGGGACGCAGGTCGAACACCTCCCGCACGGCACGCAGGATCGCGTCCGGGTCGGCCTGCTCGGTCCCGAAGGTCTCGAGGTTCAGGCTCACCGGGTTCGCGACCCCGATGGCGTAGGCGACCTGGAGCTCGGCGCGCGCGGCGAGCCCGGCGGCGACGATGTTCTTGGCCACCCACCGGGTCGCGTACGCCCCGGAGCGGTCGACCTTCGACGGGTCCTTGCCGGAGAAGGCACCGCCACCGTGGCGGGCCATCCCGCCGTAGGTGTCGACGATGATCTTGCGCCCGGTCAGGCCCGCGTCGGCGACCGGCCCGCCGATCTCGAAGCGGCCGGTGGGGTTGACCAGGATGCGCACGTCCGAGGTGTCGATGTCGTCCGGCAGCAGCGGCCGGATGACCCTGGCCTCGACATCGGGCCGCAGGAAGGCATCGAGGTCGATCTCCGCCCGGTGCTGGGTGGACAGCACGACCGCATCGACCGCGACGGGACGGTGGCCCTCGTACACGATGGTGAGCTGGGTCTTGCCGTCGGGCCGCAGGTAGGGCAGCTCCCCGGACTTGCGGACCTCGGTGAGCCGTTCCGCCATGCGGTGGGCGAGGTGGATCGGCAGCGGCATCAGTTCCGGGGTCTCGTCGGTGGCGTAGCCGAACATCATCCCCTGGTCACCGGCGCCCTGGAGGCCGTAGGGGTCGTCCTCGGCGCTGTCGTAGGCGTGGTCCACGCCCTGGGCGATGTCGGGTGACTGCTCATCGATCGCGACCGACACCCCGCAGGTCAGCCCGTCGAAGCTCATGTCGTGGGAGTCGTAGCCGATCGACAGGATCGTCTCGCGCACCACCCGTGGGATGTCCACGTAGCACTGGGTCGTGATCTCGCCGACCACCATGACCTGCCCGGTGGTGACCAGGGTCTCACAGGCGACGCGGCCCGCCGGGTCCTCGGCGAGGATCGCGTCGAGGATCGCATCGGAGATCTGGTCGGCCATCTTGTCCGGGTGACCCTCGGTCACGGACTCGGACGTGAACAGGTGGCGGGACGGCACAGGTCGCTCCTCGAGGCAACGGGTGGCGGACGCCGGCGCGCGGGTCGGGCCACGGCGGGCGTCGGACCCCTCGGGCGGCGGGCGGCGGGGAGGGTAGCCGGCAGGGGGTGGGGGGCTGCGGCGCCAGCTCGCGCCGGTGCCCGCGACCCCGGACCCGGCGTGTGGGTTCAGGAGCCGAGGTGCGTGCGCCGCCAGGCGACGATGCGGTCCCAGATCCGGTCGGCCACCTCCCGCTTGGTCCCGAAGGGCAGGGCCTCGCGGCCCCCGTCGCGGTCGAGCACGACGACGCGGTTGGTCGCGACCTCGAACCCGGCGTCGGGAGAGGAGACGTCGTTGACCACCAGCAGGTCCGCCCGCTTCGCGGCGAGCTTGGCACGACCGTGCTCCTCGACCGCGTCGGTCTCTGCGGCGAAGCCCACCAGCACGGGGGTCGCGGCCGTCCCACGACGCTGCCCGAGCTCGGCGAGCACGTCCGGGTTCGGTACGAGGGTGAGCGACGGCGCGCCGTCGTCCTTCTTCAGCTTCGCCTGGGCGGCCCGCTCGGGTCGGAAGTCGGCGACCGCGGCGGCCTTGACGATGACCTCGCTCGCGTCCGCACGGGCGAGCACCGCCGCGTGCAGCTCCCGGGCGGTGGTGACGTCCACCCGCTGGA
>JBKHDS010000269.1:0-3810 GCA_046541215.1 Nitriliruptoraceae bacterium | reverse complement strand
TACGCCTCCAACGCGCTCGGGATGAACCACCCCGTCATGACCACCCCGGACGCGCAGGCCCGGCTCGCGCGGGCGGCCACCCACAAGCCCTCCAACTCCGACGTCTACACCCCCGAGCTCGCGGCCTTCGTGGCCGCCTTCCAGCGGGTGCTGGGGGACCCGCGGCTGCCCTACCTGTTCCTGATCGAAGGGGGTGCGCTGGCGGTCGAGAACGCGCTCAAGACCGCCTTCGACTGGAAGAGCCGGCGCAACGAGGCGGAGGGTCGCAGCCCCGAGCTCGGCATGCAGGTCCTGCACCTGACCGGGGCGTTCCACGGTCGTACCGGGTACACGATGAGCCTGACCAACACCGACCCGACGAAGACCGCGCGGTTCCCGACCTTCCGCTGGCCGCGCATCTCCACCCCGGCGCTGGCCTTCCCGCTGGACGCGAACGCCGCTGCCAACCGTGCCGCGGAGGACCGCGCCCTCGCGGAGGCCGCCGCCGCCTTCGCCGCCAACCCCCACGACATCGCCTGCACCATCGTCGAGCCGATCCAGGGTGAGGGCGGGGACCGGCACCTGTCCGCCCGGTTCCTCACCGAGCTGCAGGAGCTGACCCACGCCAACGACGCGCTGTTCGTCCTCGACGAGGTCCAGACCGGCGTCGGCATGACCGGGACCGCCTGGGCCTACCAGCAGCTCGGGCTGGAACCGGACGTGGTCGCCTTCGGCAAGAAGACCCACGTGTGCGGGATCATGGCCGGTGGCCGGCTCGACGAGGTGGAGGGCCACGTGTTCGCCACCTCCTCCCGCATCAACTCGACCTTCGGTGGCGGGCTCGTCGACATGGTCCGAGCCACCATCATGCTCGAGGTCATGGAGGAGGAGGACCTCATCGAGCGTGCGGCGCTGCTCGGGACGGTGCTCCTCGAGGAGCTCGTGGCGCTCGAGTCCCGGGTCGCGGCCGTCACCAACGCCCGCGGTCGCGGCCTGTTCTGCGCCGTGGACCTGCCCGACACCGCGCTACGCGACGCTGCGGTCGCGCACCTGTTCTCCGACGAGCACGCCTTCGTGCTCGGCTGCGGGACGCGCTCGATCCGGTTCCGGCCACCGCTGACGATCACCGTGGAGGAGCTGCGGGACGGGGTCTCGCGGCTCGAGCGGGTGCTCGTCGCGCTGACCACCTGACCGGTCGCACCCTCCGCACCACCGCACCCCGCGACCCCGCGAGCCCTCGAGGAGCCCCGATGACTACCGACGTCCCCGTCCTCACCTCCCTCATCGACGGTGAACCAGCCGGTACCGGTGCGCAGCCGGTCAGCCTGGTCGACCCGGCCCACCTCGACACCGAGGTGGCACGGGTCCACCTCGGCGAGGAGGCCACCTTCGTCGAGGCCTGTCGCCGCGCCGATGCCGCGCAGGCGGCCTGGGCGGCGACCCCCGCGCCGATCCGGGGGGTGGCGATCCACGGTCTGGCCCGGGTGCTTGAGGCCAACAAGGAGGCGCTTGCGCGCACCATCACCACCGAGATCGGCAAGCCCTACGCCGAGGCGCTCGGCGAGGTCCAGGAGGCGATCGACACCTGCATCTTCTTCGCCTCCGAGGGCCGCCGGCTGTACGGGATGACCGTGCCGTCGGAGATGCGGGACAAGCAGCTGTTCACCTTCCGGAAGCCCGTCGGCACGATGGCGGTCATCACCGCCGGCAACTTCCCCGTGGCCGTCCCGTCCTGGTACCTCGTGCCCGCGCTGGTGGCCGGCAACGCCGTGGTCTGGAAGCCCGCCGAGTACGCCCCGGCCTGCGCGGCCGCCTTCACCCGCTGCATCCAGGCCGCGGGCATCCCGACCGGTGTGCTGCAGCTGGTGCTCACCGACGGTCCCACCACCTCGGCGGGTCTGGCGGCGGCGCTAGCGGAGGGCACGGTGCACAAGGTGGGCTTCACGGGCTCCTCGAAGGTCGGGCGCTCCATCGCGGCGCTGTGCGGGGAGCACCTGGTCGCTCCCACCCTCGAGCTCGGCGGCAAGAACCCGCTCGTGGTCATGCCCGACGCGGACCTGGACCTCGCCGTCGAGGGGGCGCTGTTCTCCGGCTTCGGCACCGCCGGCCAGCGCTGCACCTCGCTCGGGATCACCGCCGTGCACGCCTCGGTGCATGAGGAGTTCCTCGCCCGCTTCACCGCGGCGGTCGAAGCGGCGGTCATCGGGGACCCCTTCGCTGACGTGCTGTACGGCCCGATGATCTCGCAGCGGTTCGACGACACCTTCGCCGCCTGGCTCGAGCACCTCGAGCCGCACCACCGGGTGTCGGGATCCTCCGCGATCGGGCGCATCTCGTCCGCCTCCCCGCGGACCGGCTTCGTCGGCGATCCCGACGCCGGGCTGTTCCAGCACCCGGTCATCGTGGACGGCGTGACCCAGGATGACCTGCTCTACCAGGAGGAGACCTTCGGACCGATCGCCCCCGTCGCGGTCTTCGAGACCTTCGAGGAGGCGTTGTCGCTCGCGAACGACCACGGCTACGGCCTGTCCTCGTCGATCTACACCACCCGGCCCGAGCACGCCTTCCGGTTCCGTGAGGGCGTCACCGCGGGGATGGTCAGCGTGAACAACTCGACCTCCGGCGCCGAGGCGCACCTGCCCTTCGGTGGCAACGGCCGCTCCGGTACCGGAGCGCGCCAGTCCGGGGTGTGGGTGCTGGACCAGGTCACCACCTGGCAGTCGCTGAACTGGGACTTCTCCGGCAAGCTCCAGAAGGCCCAGATGGACATCGAGGAACCGACCATCGACGCGGACTTCCGTCTGTAGCCGCGCCCGGATCCGAGCCCGAAGCCGGGTCCGGTCAGTCCTTGCGGCCCTGCAGGAACCGTTCGATCTCCGCCGCGAGCGCGTCCGCGGAGGGCACGTGCTCCTCCGAGAGCGCCCCGAGGCCGTCGGGCGCGCGCTCGGGTCGCAGCGAGAGGCGCTCGGCCTGCAGCTCGGCGTCGTAGAGCCGCTCGAGCTGCAGGACGTGCTCGCGGACCTCCTCGGAGCCCTCGGCGGCGACGTCCAGGCGCGCCCGGTTGTCGGCGATGTCCTCGTCGAGCTCGCTGAGGTCGATGGGCGTGCCGAGGTGGATCGTGAGCTGCTCCAGCAGCGCTCGTGCGGCCTCCGGGTACTCGCCGGCGACGTAGTGGGGGATGCGCACCCACAACCCGAGCGTCTGCAGGCCGGCGGCCGCGAGCTCGGCCTCCAGCGCCACCTGGCAGGAGGCCGGGACCACGACCTGCTCGTGGGGACGGCCGATCCGCTCCAGCACCTCCGGATCGTTGGAGGTGGCGATCAGGTGCACGGGGCGGGTGTGCGGGATCGGACCGGGGACCGATCCGAAGCCCACGTAGCGGCTCGCCCCGGCCAGCCGGGCCAGCTCCACCAGGTCGGCGGCCAACGTCCGCCAGCCGAGGTCCGGCTCCGGCCCGCCGACGAGCAGCAGGGGCGGGCCCGAGGGCGGCTCGAGCAGCTCGACGACCACCTCGGGCCAGTCGGCGCGGCTGAGCACCCCCTGGTCGATCGCGAGCGCCGGCCGGCGGTCGCGGTAGTCGTACAGGGCGTCGGAGGCGAAGGCACCGAGCCGGATGGGCTCGAAGGCGTCACGCAGGGCATCGGCCGCGGCCGTGCCGCCCTCTCCGGCGTCGGTCCACCCGTCGAAGGCCACGACCAGCACGGGGTCGGGGCCGACGAGCTCGAGCGATCGTTCCAGCGTCAGAAGGTTCATGCCGCAACGGTACCGGCGGATCGGGTCGTGCCGATCGCGACCTCTGCCGGGGTGGCGCAGCCCCGCCCGTGGTTCGCG
>JBKHDS010000268.1:0-3824 GCA_046541215.1 Nitriliruptoraceae bacterium | reverse complement strand
GAGGACACCAGGCACAGCGCGACGTGCGTGTCCCGCCCGGGCGCCGGGTCGGCCAGCACGAGCCCGGCGTACAGCTCCTCCAGCGGCAGCTCCACCGGGTCCGGGAGCAGCCGGCGCAGCGTCACGTCAGGAACTCCAGGATGGCGGCCGCGATGGCCCCGGGGTCCTCGAGCGAGGCCCAGTGGCCGACGTGCGGGAGCACCCGGACCCGGCTCACCGGGATCGAGGCCTTCAGCTCCTCGGCCATGGCGAGCGGCGTCGACCGGTCGTGCGCGCCGGTGAGGATGAGGGTCGGCTGGCCGATCTCGTCCCGGCGGATGCGTGGCGCGTCGGCGAGCGCCCGGCAGGACTTGGCGTAGTTCTGGGGCTCGTTGCGCAGGAACAGCTCCCTGAGGAGCCCGACCATGCCACCGTGGGTGGCGTGGGACTGCGGCGACACCGCGCCCTCGAGCCAGGCATCGACGAGGACGTCGAGCCCCTCGCGCTCCACGAGGTCGGCGCGTTCCCGGTAGGCGTCGGCGGTCGGCGGCTGGAAGTAGGAGATGCCGCCGAGCAGCACGAGCTGGTCGACCGCGTCGGGGCTCGTCTGGGCCAGATGCTGGGTGATCAGGGTCCCCATGGAGTGCCCGACCAGGGTGACGGCAGGCAGCTCGAGGTGGCGCAGCAGCTTCAGGACGTCCTTCGCCCACCCCTCGATCGTGAACCGGCCGCGACCCTGGCTGCGCCCATGGCCGCGCAGGTCCAGCGCGACGCAGTGGTGGTGCTGCCGCATCGCCTGGATCACGCCGTGCCAGACGTTGCCCGAGCCGCCGAGTCCGTGGATGAACACCACCGGCGGGCCCTCGCCCACGCTGGTGTAGTGCATCGTGTTGCCGTCGATGTCCGCGAACACGTCGTCGCTCCTCGAGGTCGTCGGTGCCGGGCGGTCGCAGCCGGGTGGCGCGCCACGGCCCGGTCGCTCCTGGCGGGGGATCGGCGCGTCGTCCACGTCGGCTCACCCGCGGGGCAGGGCACCGCAAGACTAACGGGCCGGGCGTCCTCAGGTGGGCGCCGCACCGAAGGCCGAGAGAGCGTCGCAGGACGCGACGGCGAGGAGGACGAGGATGCGGCTCGAGCTGACCCAGCACGTGGCTGCCCCGCGCACGGTGGTGTGGTCGGTGCTGACCACCTGGGAGCGCCAGAGCGAGTGGATGCTGGACGCGAAGGCCGTCCACGTACTCACCCCCGAGCGCACGGGCGAGGGGGTCACGATCCGGTGCCCGACGAACCTGCTCGGGGTGACCGTCCAGGACGTCATGCGCGTGACCGGGTGGGACGAGCCGACCTACCTCGAGGTCACCCACCTCGGCCGCATCATCACCGGCATCGGCGCGTTCGAGCTGGCCGAGGATGGCCCGGGCGCGACCGTTGTGACCTGGTGGGAGGAGGTCGACCCGCCACTCGGCGCGCTCGGTGAGTGGGGTGCCTCGACACTGGTGCGGCCGATCCTCGCGCGCATCTTCGCGCGTTCGCTGCGCAACCTCGCCGCTCTCGCCGAGGCGGAGTCGGGCCAGCCGGCGAGCTGACCCCGCCCGGTCCGGGCGGCGGTGGCGCCGCGAGGGACGCCTGCCGGGGGCCGCGCCGACTACCTTCCCGCCTGACCAGGAGGCGAGGGTGGGAAGGCAGGTCCCTGGCACCGCAGCCGCGATCGCGGTCCTGGTGCTCCTCGTACCGGCGCTGGTCCTCGCGGTCTCCCTCCGTCGCACCGAGGAGGCCCAGGTCGAGCGGCGCCTGGCGAGCACCGCGGAGGGCGTCGCCTCCCTGCTCGAGGGGGAGCTCCGGCGGATCCAGGATCTCGGGACCGACATCGCGATCTCCACGACGCTGGTCGACGCGCTCGACTCAGGCGCCTACCAGATGCTGCTGGAGCGGTACGGCCTCATGGAACGCTTCCCGGGGCTGAACGGCGTCACCTACGTCGAGCGGGTCACGGCCCGGCAGGCCGCGGCCCTGCTCGACCAGCGAGCCAGCGGTGGCCCACGGCTCGAGCTGGCCGAGCCGGCCGGCGAGGCGCTGGTCCGGCTCGCGACGCTGTCCTACCCCCTCGATCGCAACCGTGCGGTCCTCGGGGTGGACCTCACCTCGCGACCGGAGTCGCGGGCCGCCCACGACACGGCGCACCGGACCGGGGATCCGACGCTGTCGGATCTGACCCAGATCGTCCAGCTCCTGCCCGGGGAGCCGGGGGCGTCGCTGCACCTGCCGGTCCCCGGCAGCGACCCACCGGCCACGCTCGGCATGGTGTTCTCGGTCGCACGGCTGTTCGAGGAGCTGACGCCGCGACCGGCGGACGTGGAGCTGCGGCTGCGTGACCCGGACTCCGGGGTGTTCCCCGACCCGGTGGTGCTGCCGGCCGGTGGGCCGCGGCTGGACCGCTCGGCGCAGGCCGGGGCCGCCGTCGCGGGTCAGGTGTGGGTCGTGGAGGCCGTGGCCACCCAGGGGTACGTCCAGCCGCTCCTGCGGCGCGGGTCGACCCTGCTCGCGCTCGGCGGGACGGTCGCCGCCATGCTCGTCGGGCTGCTCGTGTTCACCCTCGCCACCCGGGAGCAGCACGCCCGGGGGCTGGTCGCCGAGCGGACCGTGCAGCTGCGGGAGGCCAACGCCGACCTGGCCGGCCTGAACCAGGAGCTCGCCACGGCCAACTCCCAGCTCGAGCTCGCGGACCAGGACAAGGACGAGTTCCTCGCCGCCGTCTCGCACGAGCTCAGGACCCCGCTGACGGTGATCGCGGGGTTCGTCGAGTCGGTCCGCTGGCAGCGGCCCACCGGCGAGGAGCTCGACGCGATGCTCCTCCCGATCGATCGGAACGTCCGTCGCCTCGACCTGCTGGTGTCGGACCTGCTGACGCTGGTCAGCCTGGACGCTGGGGCGCTCACCAGCCGGCCGGAGCCGGTCCCGCTCCGCCACCTGCTCGCTCGGGCGCCCGGCGAGCTCGCCGGCCTCCCGGCCGAGTGGGTCGAGGTCGAGGTCGAGGGCGAGCCGGTCGCGTCCGTCGATCCGTCCCACCTCGAGCGGATCGTCGTCAACCTCCTCACCAACGCCGAGCGCCACGGTGCCCCCCCGATCGTGCTGCGGGCGCGACGGTGCCCGGACGAAGCGTTCGTGGAGCTGACAGTCCGCGACCACGGCGCCGGCATCCCCGCGGAGGAGGCCGAGATCGTCTTCGAGCGGTTCACCCGTGCGCCCGGCAAGCCGGCGGTGAACGGGACCGGCCTCGGGCTCGCGATCGTGCGCGAGCTCGCCACCCTCAACGGTGGCGTCATCCGTTACCTCGGCGCTCAGCCGGGTGCCTGCTTCGTCGTCCGCCTTCCCGCCGCGGCGGAGGACCGAGCCACCACGCTCCCCTGAGGCCGCATCAGTTGCCGGCGCGTGCGGCGACCTCGGCCTCGAAGGCGGTGCGTCGCACGACCCGGAGCTCGTAGGACCCTCGCGCCACGATCGTCCCGCGATGCCGGGCCAGTACCTCGGCGGTGAGCGAGGTCGGGGCGACGCTCGCGACGCTGGCCGTGAGGCTCACCACCTCACCCACCGGGACCGGGGCACGCTGCAGCAGCTCGAGCCGGGTGCCGACCGCGCCCTCACCCTCCTCGAGGTGGCCGTCGAGCAGGCCGCGGCACAGCTCGGCCACGTCCGCGGACAGCTGCGTCATGCCGTACACGGCCGGTTCGGTGGTCTCGGTCGCATCCGGGCGGACCGTCACCTCGAGGGTGGCGGTGGCGCCGCGTGGGGGTCCTGGTCGCATCGCTCGGTGTCCGCTCGCTCGGACGCGGGAACCTAGCGGTCCG
>JBKHDS010000267.1:0-3825 GCA_046541215.1 Nitriliruptoraceae bacterium | reverse complement strand
CTCGAGCATCGGCTGGTGGCGGAGTTCCGGGCGCAGATCATCGCGCAGAACCGGTTGCTGTTCCTCTCCATGACCGGCGCGATCCTCACCGCCGCCTCGCTCGCTTTCGCGGCCGTCCGCTTCTGACCGACTTCGTGCGACCCGGCCGGCATAAGCACTTGACGCACACGCCGCTGGTGTCGTCGTTCCTGCCCCGGGCGACGCGCTCCGGGCGCTGCGGCAGGGACCGATAGCCTCGCTGGCCATGCGACCACACATCGTCTGGGACTGGAACGGGACCCTGTTCGATGACCAGCCGATGGTCATCGCGGGCCTGAACGTCGCGCTCGCCTCCATCGGCCTGCCGCCCACCGACCAGGACACCTACCAGCGGCTGTACACGCGCCCCGTCCAGGTGTTCTACGAGCGGCTGGTGGGCCGAAGGATCGAGCCGACGGAGTGGGCCGTCATCGACGAGGCCTTCCACACCGGCTACCGCGAGGCCATCGTCGACGCCCGGCTCGCCGCGGACGCGACGGCCGTGCTGCAGCGCGCCGAGGCCGCCGGCATCAGCCAGTCGCTGCTGTCGATGTACCGCCACGACGACCTGCTGCCGTTGCTGGACCGGTTCGCGCTCGCCGGCCGGTTCCTGCGCATCGACGGGCTCCGCGGCGCCGGTGGGGGGATCAAGGCCCCCTACCTCGCCGCCCACCTCGAGCACGTCGCCGCCGTGGGCGGCGGCACCCCGGCCGAGGTGCTGGTCATCGGGGACGCCAAGGACGACGCCGACGCGGCCGCCCACGTCGGTGCCGCCTGCGTGCTCTACGACGGCGGCTCCCACCCGCGCGCGGAGCTGGAGGCGACCGGCGTCCCGGTCGCGAGCTCGCTCACCGAGGCGCTCGAGCTCGCCGGCTGGGCCTGAGCACCATCGGTTGACCGCCGCCCCAGCGGTTCGGTCCCGTCAGCGGGGCGGCCCCGTCAGTACCGCGGCTCCGTGGACGGCGTCGGCGGGTCGCGACGAGGTACCGGCCATCCGGATCCCGAGCGGTCCCGGCCGCGCTCCCGCTACCACCTCGATGTCCAGGGGCGCGTCGGGCCAGCGGACCGTGAGCACCGCGTCATCACCTGCCACCTCGGCGCCGAGCAGGCGCCAGATCACCGCGGCCACCTCCAGGTCGGGATGGGCCAGCCTCGGTCCGAGCAGCCGGGCGGCGTCCGCCCGCGGCTCCTGAGGGGTCCCGCCGAGGGCCGCGGCCCAGCCAGCGTCGTCGTGGCCGGCCCACACCACCTGGACGATCATCCCGCCCACCTGGGAGGGCCTCAGGAACGCCTCGTGCCAGTGCTCGTTGTCGGTGGAGACGTCCACGGCATCGAGGCCAGCATCCTCCAGGACCGCGAGCGCCGGCGGGAGCGCGGGGACCTTGCAGGTCACGTGGTGCACCCTCGCGCCGTAGCGCGCCAGGAACCGGGCCGCGAAGCCCTCCGGTCTCCGGGGCTCCAGCAGCTCGAGCTTCGCGCCGCCCGCGAAGCGCGCCTGCCGGGTCGCGAAACCGCTGCCGGGCGCCTCGTACGCCGGTGCGACCCAGCCACCGCCGAGCTCGTCGATCCAGCGGGCGGCCGCGGCCTCGATCGAGGGCACGGCCACCGCCACGTGATCCGGGCGGGCGTCGATCGGCATCGGGTGCTCCACGGTCGTCGGGGCCGGGCGAGGCTCCAGGGTCGCACCGGCAGGCGAGCGGACCGGGACGCTACGGCCCGGCTGGACCTGCGGACAAGCGGGGCGGGACGCCCGTCAGCCGCGGCCTGCAGGACCGCAGCGGCGCCCGCGGCGCTACGCTCGGCGCGAACGCGCGTTCGGTCCCTGGCCGGACCGCAACGGAGGTGGCAGCGTGCGCGACCGGCACCCGGAGCCGATCCTCCACGTCGACATGGACGCGTTCTACGCCTCCGTCGAGCAGCGCGACGACCCCATCCTGCGGGGTCGACCCGTCGTGGTCGGGGGCGCCGGAGGCCGCGGGGTGGTCGCGGCCGCCTCCTACGAGGCGCGCCGGTTCGGGATCCACTCGGCGATGCCGATGGTCCAGGCGCGCCGGCTGTGCCCGGACCTGGTCATCGTCCCGCACCGCTTCGGTAGCTACCGGGAGGTCTCCCGGCAGGTGATGGCCATCCTGCGCGACGTCACCCCGCTGGTCGAGCCGCTGTCGCTGGACGAGGCCTTCCTCGACGTCTCCGGAGCCGTCCGCCTGTTCGGGGACCCGCCGCTGATCGGGGAGCGGATCCGGCGTCGGGTGCGGGCGGAGCTGGACCTGCCCTGCTCGGTGGGGGTCGGGCCGACCAAGTCGGTCGCGAAGCTGCTGTCGGCCCGGGCGAAGCCGGACGGGTTGCTGCACTGGCCCGCCGAGGAGGTGGTGGAGCGGCTCGCCCCGCTGCCGGTCGGGCTCTTGTGGGGGGCCGGCCCGCGCACCGTCGAGCGGCTCCACGCGTTCGGGTTCGAGCGGATCGGGCAGGTCGCCGAGGCGGAGCTGCGCACGCTCCAGCGCATCGTCGGTGAGGCGCTCGGCACGCAGCTGTGGCAGCTGGCACGCGGCATCGACCCGCGGCGCGTCACCCCCTCCGAGCCGGCTCGGTCGGTGTCCGCCGAACGCACCTTCGACCACGACCTCGACGACCCCGAGGAGCTCGAACGGCAGGTCCTCAAGCTCGCCGAGGGCGTCGGACGGCGGCTCAGGTGTGCCGGGCTCGCCGGCCGCACCGTGACGCTCAAGGTGCGGTTCGACACCTTCGAGACCGTGACGCGTTCCGCGACGCTGGCCGCACCGACCGACCGCACCCACGACCTCGCCACCATCGCGCGGCGCCTGCTGAGCGACCTGCGCCTGGAGCGCGCGCGGGTCCGGCTGCTGGGGGTGGGCATCGGCAACCTCGGCGACGGCGACGGCGCCCGGCAGCTCACCCTCGACGACCAGGCCGGGGACCGGGACCTGCCCCAGCTCGGTGACGCCCGCTGGGATCGCCTCGACCGCGTCGCGGACGCCGTCGCCGAGCGTTTCGCCGGGCTCGGGGTGTCCTACGCCGCGCTGCTCGACGACCGCGAGGACGAGGCCGAGGCCGCCCCCCGCCGCGAGGACCGCCACGCCGACGCCGAGGTACCCGACGCCGATGACGGCCGCACGGGGCCGCCGCCGTAGCATCCGATGAGCACCGGGAGGGAGGGAGGCGGTATGGCCGAGGTCGCCTACGAGGTCGTGGAGGGGGTCGCGCACGTGACCCTGGACCGGCCGGACAAGCGCAACGCCATGGACCTCGAGGTGTTCGCGCAGCTCGCGGAGCATGCGGATCGGATCCGCACCGACCGCGCCGTCGGCGCTGTGGTCCTCGCCGGCCGAGCCGGGACCTTCTCGGCAGGGCTCGACCTGGAGACCCTCGGTGGGCTGCTCGGCGCGGGCCTCGACCCGGCGATCGTCGCCCGCCTGCAGGCCACCTTCACCGCCTACGAGGAGCTGGACGTGCCGGTGCTCGCCGCGATCGAGGGGCACTGCCTGGGAGGCGGTCTCCAGCTCGCCGCGGCCTGCCACCTGCGCGCGGTCGCGTCGACGGCGCGCCTGGCGCTGCTCGGGGCGTTCGCAGTGCGGCTGGCCGGCGCCACCGACGCAGCCGCCCGGGCAGGCCATGACCTCGACCAGGTCGACCTCGCGTTCGCCGCTGCGGATCTCGCCGAGCAGCGTGCGCGCGTTGGCCAGGCCATCGACCACCGCCAGGCGGATGCGCTGGCCGCCCACCTCGACCTGGCTGCAACGGATGCCCGGCTCGCCGCGGGTCTCGGTGAAGACGACGTCTTCGCCGGCT
>JBKHDS010000266.1:0-3842 GCA_046541215.1 Nitriliruptoraceae bacterium | reverse complement strand
CCCCTCGAGGTGGCGCGGGGCTTCGCGGCGACCGGTGCCGAGTGGCTGCACGTCGTCGACCTGGACGCCGCCTTCACCGGCGAGCCCCGCAACCGCCACCTGATCGAGGCCATCGTCGCCGGGACGGGGTGCCGGGTGCAGGCCTCCGGGGGGGTCCGCACGCTCGCCGACGTCGAGGCCTCACTCGGCTACGGGGCGGAGCGGGTCGTGCTCGGCACCATGGCGCTGACCGACCCGGCCTTCGTGGCCGAGGTCCTCCAGCGCGTCGGTCCCCGCATCGCGGTCGGGCTGGATGCGCAGGGCACGACGCTGAAGGCGCGCGGATGGACCGAGGAGGCGGGGGAGCTGTTCGCGGCGCTCGAGCGGTTCACCGCGATGGGGGTGCCCCGGTTCGTCTACACCGACGTCGCCCGTGACGGCATGCTCGAGGGCCCGAACCTCGAGATGCTCGCTCGGGTCGCCGACGCCACCTCCGCTCACGTCACCGCCTCCGGGGGCGTGAGTTCGCTCGCCGACCTCGAGGCGCTCGCGCGCTGCCATCCACGGGTGGACGCCGCGATCGTGGGCAAGGCGCTCTACACCGGGGCGGTCAGCCTCGCCGACGCGCTCGCGGTGGCGGGGGAGGCACGCTGATGGCCGTGCTCAGGGTGCCGGCGGTCGCGCCGGAGGACGAGGGGCTGGCCGTGAGGGTCATCCCGTGCCTGGACGTCACCGAGGGCCGGGTCGTCAAGGGCGTGCGATTCGTCGAGCTTCGGGACGCGGGGGACCCGGTCGAGCTCGCGCGCGCCTACGACCGGGCGGGGGCGGACGAGCTGGTGTTCCTGGACATCACCGCCTCGAGCGAGGGGCGGGACATCATGCTCGATGTCGTGTCCCGGACCGCCGAGGAGGTCTCGATCCCCTTCGCGGTCGGCGGGGGGATACGCAGCGTCGCCGACGCGCGCCGCATGCTCCACGCCGGAGCGGACAAGATCGCCTTCAACACCGCCGCCGTCCAGCGTCCGGAGGTCCTGGCCGAGACCGCCGACGCGGTCGGAGGCCAGTCGGTCATCGCGGCCGTGGACGCACGCCGACGCGACCCCGCCGACCCCGGTGCTGGCTTCGAGGTGGTGATCCACGGCGGCCGCACCCCGACGGGGCTGGACGCGGTGGCGTGGTGCGTGCGGGCCGCGGAGCTCGGCGCGGGTGAGATCCTGCTGACGTCCATGGACCAGGACGGCACCCAGGCCGGCTTCGACCTGCCGCTGCTGCGCGAGGTGACGGCGGCGGTCTCGGTCCCGGTCATCGCCTCCGGCGGCGCCGGGTCAGCCGAGCACCTCGCGGCCGCGGCCCAGGACGGCAACGCCTCCGCGGTGCTCGCTGCCTCGATCCTGCACTTCGGCACGGTCACGATCGCCGAGGTCAAGGAGGCGATGGCGGCCCGCGGCCTGCCCGTGCGGCGTGTCCCGGTGGATCAGGAGGGTCGGGGCGCGCGGCCGTCCGGGGTGTAGACCGCTTGCAGCACGGCGTCGAGGTCCTCCTGAGAGCGCCACGGCACCTGGTCGAGCCCGCAGGACGGACAGCGGGTCAGCGGCAGGTCGAGGTGGATGGTGTGGACCGGCAGCCCGGCTGCCGCCACCGTCAGGCTGCGCCGACCACGGCGCACCGGCAGGTCGAGCACGGTCCCGCAGCCCGCGCAGCAGGTACGCCGCAGCCGGCAGCGGCGTGCCCGGGGCAGCCGGTCGCGGGCGGTGGCTTCGGCGGCGTCGACGGCGTGGGTGAGCGCCTGGTCCCCGTCACGGGCGCAGCGCAGGACCAGCCCCGGCTCGAGCAGCGCGGCCACCGTGCCGCAGGTCCGTTCCGCGGGGGGCGTCCGTGCCGGGTGGGCCGGGTCACGGCACACCGGACAGCGGTGCGCTGCCGTCACGGGTCGAGACGGTCGAGGACGTCGTCGGAGAAGCGCTGCGAGCACAGGTCCTCGTCACCGGTCTCCTCGATGCAGGCCTCCAGCTCGGAGAGCTCACCGGAGAACTCCTCGACGAAGCGGCCGCCGAGCACGACCACCACCGCGATCCAGACCGCGGCGACGACGAGCCCGGCGATGCCTGTGATCAGGCCGGTCAGCGCCTGACCGGCACGGGGTGCTCCCTCACGCGCGCGTCGGCGACCGATGACGCCGAGGACGATCGCGACGATCGAACCCGGCACCGACAGGAACAGCGGGAGGACGAGGAAGCCCACGATCGCGAGCAGCAGGCTCACGATGCCGAGGATGATCGCAGCCAGCGCCGCGCCGTTCGTGGGCTGCTGCCCGGATCCACCGGCGCCAGGGACCCCGCCACCGCCGGGTCCGCCCCAGGCGGGCGGCGGGGAGCCGGGATCCGTCGAACCGCCCCAGGCGGGCGGGGGACCGGTAGGGGTCCCGGGTCCGGGGGCGCCCCAGGCGGGTGGGGGGCTCGCCGGGGGCGGGCTCCCACCGGGAGGAGGTGGGGGAGGCCCGCCTGGCGTGCCGCCGGCGGGCGGGGTGTCGCTGTCGCTCATGACGTTCTCCAGGGCTGCTGCCAGTGGGGCAGGGCCCCATCCTCGGTGTCGGCGGGGGTCGCGGCGCCGGCGTCCTCGGCGACGGACACCGCGGGATCCTCCGCGGGCTCATCCGCAGCCGCAGTGGGTGCGGTCCACGGCTGCTGCCAGTGGTGCTCGTCGTCGGTGGGCGTGGGCGCCGTCGTGTTGTCGGCACCGCGTGCGGGCTCCGGCTCCTCGTCGGCCGCGGGGCCGGGCGCGGCGAGTTCCTGCTCCCCGTCGGCCGCGGGGCCGGGCGCGGCGAGTTCCTGCTCCCCGTCGGCCGTGGGACCGGGCGCGGCGAGTTCCTGCTCCTCGTCGGCCTCGGGACCAGGCGTGGCGGGCTCCGGGTCGGTGGCTGCGCCGACCGGCTCGGCCGTGACCACAGGCTCCGGGACGACCGGTGAGGAGGCCTGGTCCACCGTGGTCACGCTCGTCCACGGCCGTTGCCAGTGCGGGAGGTCGTCGCTCGTGCCAGCGTCGGTCGGGCTCGACGGACCGCCGCTCGCCTCCGGCGTCGCCGTCGGGGCGGCCGCAGCCTCCCACGGCTGCTGCCACGCTGCCGGCTCGGGCGTCGCCGGCGCCGGCTGCTGCCAGGTCTGGGGTGCGGGCTCCGGCTGCTGCCAGGCCTGGAGCGTGCCTGCCGGCTGGGTTGGCTGCTGGGGCTGCGCCGTGCGTGCCCCCCAGGCCTGGGTCGCTGCCGGGCTTGTCGCAGGCTCGAGCCCCGTCGGGTCGACGCCGGCAACGCCCTGGTTGGCCACGTGCTCGGTCCAGCGCTGCCCGTCCCAGTAGCGGTACTCGTACCGACGGAGCGGATCCGGGTGCCAGGCTGCCGGGTAGGTCACGTGCTCACCTTCCTCGCGGGTGACGGTCAACGTAGCGGCCGCGGCGCCGTCGGGAGGCCTGGTCCGCGGATCGGGACCACCCCCTCGGGACGGACCGGTCGGCCCGGTGCCCGCCCGCCCAGCCACAGCCTTGGGGCCGGTACGGTGGATGGTCCCCCCGACGGGGCGCCCAGTAGGCTCGCACCCCGCCCCCGGGCACCCGTGGGCGGGACCGAACCCGCCACCGCCCGGGGGAGTCGTGGAGCATCAGCAGGGCCACCTGAACGCCGAGCCGACCGCACCAGGGGGGACGCCGCGCCACGCCACCCCCGGTATCGACGGGTTGCGCTTCGACGCGGCTGGGCTCGTCCCGGTGGTGGTCCAGCAGCACGACTCCGGCGAGGTGCTGATGGTCGCCTGGGCCGATGCCGCCGCCCTGCGTCGGACCCTGGAGGTCGGGGAGGCCGTGTACTTCTCCCG
>JBKHDS010000265.1:0-3842 GCA_046541215.1 Nitriliruptoraceae bacterium | reverse complement strand
GGGCGTGCACGCCTGGCGGATCGAACGCACCGACGGCATCGCGTTCTGGGTGACGTTCCTCGCGACCCTGCTCATCGGCGTCGAACTCGGTATCGGCATCGGTGTGGCGACCAGCCTGGCGCTGTCGTTGTGGCGCGTCGGGGTACCACGCATCACCGCGCACGCCGGCCCACCCGCCACCGTCTTCGAGATCGAGGGCGCACTCCTGCCGGCCAGCAGCGTCCGGCTCCTCGAGGCCGTCGAGGACCGACTCGCCTCGGCCGAACACCACAACGGCCCCTTCCTCGTACTCGATCTCGCTGGCGTGCCGAGCATGGACGCCTCCGGTGTGGAGGCCATCGCGAACCTCGAGCTGGCCTGCCGAGCCGCTGAGGTGGAGCTCCACCTGGCCAGCGTGCGCGAGGGTGTGGCGACGACGCTGCGACGTGCGCACCTCGACGACCGGTTCGCCAACCGGTGGCACGAGGACACGCCCACGGCGCTGCTCACGCTCACGGCCCGCCACACCGCCGGATCGGCCCCTCGCGAGGCCGGTGACCCCCGCCACGCCACGGCGCCGGAGGCCGGTGACCCCCGCCACACCACGACGCCGGAGACCGGTGACCCCCGCCACACCACGACGCCTGAGGCCGGCGACCCCCGCCACACCGCCGCCACCGACGGTCCCGCCGGGGATGAGGCCGCGCGTGCGACGAGCGCGCAACCGAGCCGCCCCCGGCTCTGACCGGAAATGTCCGGACTATCCGCCGCGTTCCCCTCCCCAAGGCCGGACCGGGCCGGACCGGCACGCACCTTGAGCGTCGCCACACCCGGGAACCGGGCCGACGGATCGCCCCACGACCCCCACCAACCGGAGCCCTGCCTGATGGAGATCCTGACGATCGAGACCCCCTCCCTCGGTGACCGCAGCTACATCGTCACCGACGGGAAGACCGCGGCGGTCATCGACCCGCAGCGCGACATCGACCGGGTCCTCGCCCTGGTAGAAGAGCACGATCTCGACGTGACACACGTGCTCGAGACCCACAACCACAACGACTACGTCACCGGTGGTGTCGAGCTCGCCCGGGTCACCGGCGCGACCTACGTCATGGCCAAGGCCGAGGAACTGTTCTTCGACTCCCACGGCGTCGAGGACGGCGACGAGCTGACCGTCGGCTCGCTGACCGTCCGCGCCATGCACACCCCCGGCCACACGCCGACCCACATGTCGTACGTGGTCACCGACGGCGAGCGCACCGTGGTGTTCACCGGCGGCTCGCTGCTGTACGGCTCGGTCGGCCGCACCGACCTCATCTCGCGGGCGATGACCGAGGAGCTCACCCGCAAGCAGCACGCCACGGCACAGCGCCTGGTCGCCGAGCTCCCCGACGAGACCACCGTGCTGCCCACCCACGGCTTCGGCAGCTTCTGCTCCTCCGCCGCCGCCGACGAGCAGACCTCCAACGTCGACCCGAAGTACGGCGTGGAGACCTCGACGATCGCCGACCAGAAGCGCGCGAACGTCGCGCTGACGATCACCGACACCGAGGAGTTCGTCCGCACCCTGATGGCCGGGCTCGACGCCTACCCGCGCTACTACGCGCACATGGCGCCGCGCAACAAGGTCGGCCCCGGCCCGGTGGACCTCTCCCCGGCGGTCGAGGCGGACCCGACCGAGCTCGCCAAGCGCATCCACGCCGGCGAGTGGGTCGTGGACCTGCGCTCGCGGACCGCGTACGCGAAGGATCACGTGACCGGCACGGTCAACGTCGAGGTCGGCAACTCCTTCATCACTTACCTGGCCTGGATCGTCCCGTGGGGCATGAACGTCACCCTGATCGGTGACACCCAGGAGGAGGTCGCCGAGGCCCAGCGCCAGATGGTCCGCGTCGGCATCGACCGGCCGGCTGCGCAGGCGATCGACGGCATCGAGACCTGGGGCAAGGGCCTGGACCGCGGCAGCTACCGCATCGACACCCTCGACTCGCTCGCCAAGCGGATGGCCGACGGTGAGTACCTCCACGTGCTCGACGTCCGCCGCCACGACGAGCGCGCCACCGGTGGCATCAAGGACTCGATCCACATCCCGATCCACGAGCTCGAGCGGCGCATGCACGAGGTCCCGACGGACGCCGAGGTGTGGGTCCACTGTGCTTCGGGCTACCGCGCCTCGATCGCGACCTCGCTGCTGGCGCGCGCCGGCCGGACCCCGGTGCTGCTGGACGACTCCGACACCCGGCTCGAGGAGCTCGGCTTCGAGCTGGAGCTCGTCGCCACCGCCTGAGCGGTACGCAGCCCACCCCACCGTGGCGCCCTGGTCCCCTGGGCCAGGGCGCTGCCCTACGGCGCTAGCCCGCACGCCCGCCGCCAACCCGCACGCCCGCCGCCGGCCCGCACGCCCGGGGCCAGCCCGCACGCCCGCCGCTACGGCTCGTCCGACCGCGGCGGCCTCGACCTCAGCCACCTCGATACGAGCCCCGAGGCGCTCCCGGCCCCGACGGGAGCCCACCCCCCAGCGAGGATCCCATGGACGCCCTGACCACCGAGATGCTGCTCGTGCTCGCCGTGCTCCTCGGCGCGATCGTGCTGTTCGTCACCGAGGTGGTCCGGGTCGACGTGGCGGCGATCCTCATCATGGTCGCCGTCGGTCTGCTCGGGCTCGTCCCCACCGAGGCGGTGTTCGCCGGTTTCGCCTCCAACGCCGTGATCTCGATCATCGCGGTCATGATCCTCGGGGCCGGCCTGGACCGGGTCGGCGTGATGCAGACCGTCGCGGGGTGGCTGCTGAGGATCGGCGGGTCGACCGAGCGGCGGATCCTCGCCTCCACCTCGCTGGCGGTGGGCGGCATCAGCGCCTTCATGCAGAACATCGGCGCCGCCGCCCTGTTCCTCCCGGTGGTCGAGCGCATCTCGGAGCGGACGAAGGTGCCCTCCTCCCGGCTGCTGATGCCCATGGGGTTCGCCGCGATCCTCGGAGGCACGCTCACGCTCGTCGCCTCGGGGCCGCTGATCCTGCTCAACGACCTGATGGCCTCCTCCGCTGCCAACCTCGGCATCGACGTCGCCCCCTTCGGCCTGTTCGCGCCCACCCCGATCGGTCTCGCGCTGCTGCTGGCGGGCATCGGTCTGTTCGCCGTGGCCGGCCGGTGGCTGCTTCCCGCGGTCGCGCCCGAGGGCGACACGGAGACGCTGGACGACATCGCCGCCCGCTACGGCCTGGACGGCCGGCTCCACGCCGCAGCGGTCCGCGACGACAGCCCGCTGGCCGGCCGCTCCGTCGCCGAGGTGGAGCGCGACCTACCGGGCGTGCTGGTCGCCGCGCTCGCTCCCCAGGGTGAGGAACCGGCATTGGCACCGCGGCGGGAACAGCAGCTCACGCCGGGGGCGATCCTCGGCCTGACCGGTGCTGACGAGGCCATCACCGCCACGGTCAGCGACCAGCGGTTGCGGCCGCTCGGCCCGAACGCCGACCCGTTCACCTCGCTCGTCGACCCGGCTCAGGCCGGGCTCGTCGAGGTCGCGGTGCGCCCGGGGTCGGACGCCGTCGGTGAACGCGTCGGGGATCTCAGGCTGCGGGTCCGGTTCGGGACGGCGCTGCTCGCCGTGCACCACCGCGGCGAGGTGGTGACCGAGGACCTGCGTGAGCACCGGCTCGCCGCGGGGGACGTGCTGGTGCTGTTCGGGCCGTGGGAGCGGATGCGTGACGTCGACGCGGATACCTCCTTCGTGGTGATCAGCGACCACCCGACCGAGCCGCCGCGGATCGGCAAGCGCTGGTGGGCGCTCGGATCGTTCGTGGTCGCGCTGACGCTGGTGATCGGGGTCGAACTGCAGCTGTCGCTCGCGCTCATGGTCGGTGC
>JBKHDS010000264.1:0-3849 GCA_046541215.1 Nitriliruptoraceae bacterium | reverse complement strand
GCCGAGCTCGCGCGGAACCCCGTACTGCGGCTCGGCTTGCACCGGCTCGGTGCGTACCTGGTCGCCCGGGGGGACCCGGTGCGCGGGGTCCGCGACGCGGCCGCACTCAGCGAGGTCGTCCGCAGCGGCAGGACCGTGGGCTTCTTCCCGGAGGGTCGTCGCTCCGCCGCACCGGGCCTCGAGCCCTTCCGGATGGGGGCGTTCGTCGTCGCCGCGCGCACGGGTGCCCCCCTCGTCCCGGTCACGCTGCACGGGACGGGCACGGTGCTCCCGCCCGGCCGGTGGTGGCCGCGGCGTGCCGCGGTGACCGTCGTGGTCGCGCCGCCGCTGACCGCGGGTGCGTCCGATTGGTCCGGCGCGCTCGAGCTGCGCCGGGCGGCCCGCGAGATCATCACCAGGCAGCGCCGCGAGCTGGCGCGGAGATGAACAGCCACCGCGGACGGGGTCGGTCCTGGCGCACGGCCCCGGTGCTGTCCGTGGCGGGGTTGTCGCTCGGCAGTGGCATCAGCGCCTTCGGTGTCACGGCGGTCGCCGGCGATGTCGCCTCAGCGTTCGGGAACGTCGCGGCCGACACCGGGCCGCTGGGCCAGATCGGCTTGCCGGTGACCACCGTCGGGGTCGCGCTGGCCCTCATCCGGCTGGCGTCGCTCGGCAGCCTCGGGTTCTCCGTGCTCGCGGACCGGTTCGGTCGTCGACGGCTGTTACTGACGGTGGCGGTCCTGGGCTTCGGGCTGACGAGCCTCGCGGCGCTCGCACCGAGCTTCTGGTGGTACGTCGTGCTCGTCGCGCTCGCCCGCCCGTGCCTGGCGGCGGTGAACATCGTCGCTGGCGTGGTCGCAGCCGAGGAGTCCCGTGCCGTGGACCGCGCCGGTGCCGTCGCGCTCATCACCGCGGCCTACGGGTTGGGGTCCGGGCTGGTCTCGATCGGGCGGGGGCTGCTGCCCGGGGACCCGTCCTTCCGGGTCGTGACCGCCTTCGCCCTCGTACCGCTGCTCGTGCTCGTTCCCCTGCTGGGACCCCGGGTGCAAGAGCCGGCCATCGCCGCGGACCGCCCGTCGGAGGGTCACGGTGCCGCTCGTCCCGGCGCGGTGCCGCGCGCGTACCGGGGCCGGGTCGCCATGCTGGCCTTCCTCGTCGGCATGATCGCCGTCGCCACCGGCCCGGGGTTCACCTACCTGTTCGTGTACGGCGAGCGGGTGCTCGGCGGGCAGCCGCTGCAGGTCGCGGGCCTCGTCCTGGCCGCGGGCCCCCTGGGGCTGGCCGGTCTGCTGCTCGGCCGCTGGGGCGCTGACCGGCTCGGCCGCCGGATCACCGGCGGCCTGGCGCTGGCCGGTACGGGACTCGCGATCGCGCTCGCCTACTCGGGCGGTCTCACCCGCCTGATCGTCGGCTACCTCTGCGCGGTGTTGCTCGGCGGCGCCTTCGCACCGGCGCAAGGGGCGCTCGCGGCGGAGCTCGTCCCGACCTCGGTGCGGGCGACGGTCGCGGGGTGGCTGACGGTGACCGGGGTGGTCGGTGCGGTGGTCGGTCTGGCCACCTTCGGGCTCGTCGCGGATGCCACACAGGGTTTCGCTGCGGCGGCCTGGTCGCTGGGCGCGCTCGTCGCCCTGTCCGCTCTGGGCTTCAGGGCCCTACCGGAGACGCGCGGGACCGAGCTCGACGAGTTGGAGGTGGACGCCGCTGACTAGCGGGGAGGCGCTCGGTCACGGCGCCACGCGCCCACAGCAGCACGACCACAGGGACGCGGACGTCGACGATGTCCGCCGGGCACTGGACGTCCGTGCGGTCCGGCGGCGCGTCAGCCCGGTATCGTCGAGGTAGAGAAGAGCCGGGCCCGCGGTCCGCAGAAGCGGGAGACCGGATGAGCCGAGGCGTGGGAGCTCGATCGTGACCAGCGACAGCCGTGCCCTCGAGCCGGTGGCGGCTCCCGCCCCCGTCGCCCGCGCCTCACGTCCACGGCTGCGTGGCTGGATCCACAGTGCGGCCGCGCCGGTCGCGGTCATCGTCGCCATCGAACTGGTCCGCGCCGCGGCGCCGGGTGCCTCACGCTGGAGCGTCGCCGTGTTCGGGGTCGCGCTCGTGGGGCTGTTCACCACCTCCGGGCTGTATCACGTGCCGAGCTGGCCCGCGCGGGTCGCCCGCCGGCTCGCTCGTGCGGACGTCGCCATGATCCAACTGTTCATCGCGGCAACCTTCACGCCGGTCGCGGTCCACACGCTGTCGGGGGCCTGGCGGACCTGGAGCCTGGCCGTCGCCTGGATCATCGCCATCGTCGGAGCCGTGGTCGCGGCCTCGCCGTTGAAGGGTCCCCGCTGGCTGACGGTCGCTGCCTACGCCTCCTTCGGTGCCCTCGCGGCGATCCCGCTGATGGCGATGGCCGACCGGCTGCCCTGGCCGGGGCTCGCGCTCGTGCTGATCGGTGGCGCCATCTACCTCCTCGGGGGTGTCGTCTACGCGCGGCGGGCGCCCGACCCGTGGCCACGGTGGTTCGGGTTCCACGAGGTGTTCCATCTGCTCGTCGTCGCCGGGGGTGCCGCCCACGTCATCGCGATCTGGCGTTACGCGCTGCCGCTGGCCTGATCCCGCCGCCCGCTCCTCCGGACCCACCCTGGCGGTGCGACTCGCGCCCGTACGACACGGTCGGATGCCCGTGGTCAGCCACGTCCCGAGGCGTCATGCTCGAGGGGCCGCGGCGTCCGGCGGGACGCGCGAGGTGTCGAGACGACCTGCCGCTGCGGTTCGACGACCGGCGGCCGCGGCGTTGCGAACGCCGAGTGAAGGGAGTCGCCATGAGCCGACTCGTACCACGTGCCGCACTCCAACCGAGCCAGCCCGAGAGCTACCTGTTCGATGAGTTCGAGCGCCTCAGGGATCAGGTGCTGGGCGGCCGGTCGCTCCGCCATCCGCGTGGTGGGTGGAGCACCGCCCTTGCCGACCTCGTGGAGCACGAGGATGCCTTCGTCGTCGAGGTGGAGGTCCCCGGCTTCGATCGCGACGAGTTGACCATCGAGCTCGAGGGCCGTCGGCTGCTCGTCCACGCCGAGCGTGAGGAGGAGGGGCGCGCCGGGATCCTGCGCAGCTCCACCCGCTCGAGCAGCCAACTGCACCATGAGGTGCTGCTGCCCGCCGAGGTCGACGAGGAGGGGATCGACGCCTCCCTCGCCAAGGGGGTGCTCACCATCCGCTTGCCGAAGTCCGAGGCGATCGGACGTCGCCGCATCGAGATCGGTTGACCACCGATCGTGCCGGTGACGCGGCTCGCCGCGAGGTGGCGCTTGCAGCTGCCGCCAGCCGACCCTCGCGGCGGGGCCGCGTGCCCCGCCCTCACCCCGACGGTCGATCCGGAAGGTGTCGCCGGCGGTGGTCCGTCCGCACCGGGCGCAGGATCAGCGTGCCAGCGTCGAATCGGTCACGACGGGCGCGCCGGACCCGAGGAAGAAGATCCCCGGGTAGCCGGCCGTCTCGAAGCCTTCGCTCACGTTGCCGGTGAGTGTCGAGCGGTCGATGGCGAGCGCGCCCGTCCGATCGTTGCTGACGAAGAAGACGCCGCCCCCGCCCTCTTTGGCGTGGTTGTCACGGAGCACGGACCCGCGCACCGCGAGCGTGAAGGCGTTCCCGTCGAGTGCGATGGCGCCGCCGTTGCCCCCGCCGGGTGTACCGGCCCGTGCCGGGTTCGCGCCGGCGCCGACCGCGCGGTTGTGGGTCAGCACGCTGTTGGTCAGCACCCAACTGACCCCGATCGAGGACAGCGCACCACCGTTCGAGCAGTGGTTGCCGTCCGCAGCGGCCCCGCCGAAGGTGGTGTGCACCACGTGCACTGGCCGGTCCCGGTACTGGTCGAAGGCCCGG
>JBKHDS010000263.1:0-3873 GCA_046541215.1 Nitriliruptoraceae bacterium | reverse complement strand
GCGAGCGAGCGGGACCTCGCCGACCTCGTGCGCGCGGCCTACGTGTCCTACGCCCGGTACTGGGTCGACGCCTTCCGGCTGCACCGCATGGATGGCGCCGAGGTGGTGGCGGCCTCGACGGCGGAGGGGCTCCACCACGTCGATGCGGTCCGAGACGCGGGTCGGGGCGGCATCTTCGCCACCGGTCACCTCGGCTCCTGGGACGTCGGCGCGTTCTTCACGAGCCAGCGCCGCTGGGGCATGGTCGTCGTCGCCGAGGTGCTCGAGCCTCGGGCGCTGTTCGATCGCTTCGTGCGCCTGCGCGAGGAGGCCGGGATCGGGGTGATCCCGCTCGTGCGCGGCGGCGACATGGTCACCCAGCTCGAGCGGCGGATCCAGCGCGACGGGGCGCTGGCGACCCTGCTCGCCGATCGGGATCTGACCCGCAAGGGACCGATCGTGGAGTTCTTCGGCGAGCCGTGCCGGCTCCCGCCCGGCTGCGCGGTGCTGGCCCGACGCACGGGCCTGCCGGTCCACGTCGGAGCGTTCCTCACCGCCGGGGACGGCTTCCACGGGGTCGTCCAGCCGCCCATCGAGGTCGCCCACCTCGACGTCTGGGAGGGCACGCAGGCCATCGCCCGGGAACTGGAGCGGCTCATCGAGCGCTTCCCGGAGCAGTGGCACGTGTTCGTGCGCAACTGGCTCGCCGACCGCGAGCCCGATCACCCGGTGGTCGCCGCGTGGCGCGCGGGTGAGGAGTGGCGGGCGCTCGCCCGCGCGGAGCGGGCCCGGGTCGCGGGGGAGGGGGCAGCGGAGCGGTGAGGATCGCGATCGTCAGCCCCTACGACCTCGACGTGCCGGGCGGGGTCCAGTCCCACGTCCGGCTGCTCGCCGCGGCCCTGCGCCGCAGCGGCGAGGAGGTGATCGTCGTCGGGGCGGGGACCCCAGGGGTCCGGCGTGAGGAGCGCGAGGTCACGGTCGGCGCGAGCCGCGGGGTCGCCTTCAACGGCTCGGTCGCGCCGATCGCGCTGTCGGCGGCGGCCGCCCGGCGCACCCGGCAGGTCCTCGCCGACCTCGCCCCGGACGTGGTGCACGTCCACGAGCCGCTCGTACCCGCGGTCGGCGTCGCCGCGGCCACCACCGACGTCGCGCCTCGGGTGCTGACCTTCCACGCCTGGTCCGACTCCGACCTCGCCTACCGGGCGGTGCGGCCGGTGGCGCGGCGGGTGGTGGCGGGAGCGACCGCCTGGATCGCCGTCAGCCCCGCCGCCGCCCGCTACCACGGTGCGGCGCTCGGGGTGGACGAGGGCCGCTTCGACGTCATCCCGAACGGGGTCGAGGTCGCGCCCTTCGCCGCCGCCGCCGACGCCGTCGCTGCTGCGGCACCGAACGTCCCACCCCGGCTGGTCTTCGTCGGACGGCTCGAGCCACGCAAGGGCGTGCTCATCCTCGCTGAGGCGTACCTCCAGGTTCGACAGCGCCTCGGGTCGGTGGGGCTGACCGTGGTGGGCGACGGGCCCCAGCGTGCCCGGCTCGAGGCGGTGCTCGCTGGCGTGACCGATGGCGAGGTGCACCTCGCCGGTCGCGTGACCGGGCCGGAGCTCGCCGCAGCACTCGCGTCGGCGGACGTCGCCGTGGCGCCGGCGCTCGGGGGCGAGTCCTTCGGGATCGTGCTGCTGGAGGCCATGGCCGCCCGGACCGCCGTGGTCGCCTCCGACATCCCGGGCTACCGCAGCGTCGTCGAGCACGGGCACAACGGGGTGCTGGTCGCCCCCGACGATCCCGAGGCGCTCGCCGAGGCTCTGGTGGAACTCCTGCGCGACCCGGCCGGCCGGGCCGCCAGGGTCGCCGCCGGGGTCGCGACCGCCGAACGGCACGACTGGAGCGTGGTCGCGGCACGGCTCCAGGAGGTCTACCGGCGGGTGTGCGGGCGCACCGACTGAGCGCGCTGCGGCGGCCACGCTCCGCAGGGAGCGGCCTGCACGGCCAGGCGAGGAGTCCGGCGTACCCTGCCCGGCGGCCTCGGCCTTCCTGCCCAGGTCCTGCCGCTCCCTCCTCCCCGTCTGGAGCTCCCGTGTCCGGATCGTTCCTCCGCCGTCGAGGGGCACTCGTCCTCCTCGCTGCACTCCTGCTCGCCGCCTGTGGCAGCGACGCCAAGGACCTCGTGGTGGCGTCATCGCCCCCCGAGGATCCCGAGGAGGAACCGGACCCCGAGCCCGAGCCCGAGCCGGAACCGGAACCGGAGCCGGAACCGGAACCGGAGCCCGGCCCACCGGCGCCCCTGACGGGAGTCCCGCAGGACGATCCCTCCGTGCTCGAGCGGCCCTTCCTGCTCGCCAAGGTGGACAACGCTCCCGAGGCCCGGCCTCAGTCCGGTCTGGACGTCGCGGACGTCGTCATCGAGGAGACCGTCGAGGCGGGCGTCACCCGCTTCATGGCCCTGTTCCACTCCGCGCTGCCCGACGCGGCCGGCCCGATCCGCTCCGCCCGCCCGGTCGACGCGCAGCTGATGTCGGGCTTCGGGCTGTCGGGCTTCGCCTACTCCGGAGCCCGGTCCGAGGTCCAGTCGCTGCTGTTCAGCACCCCCTCGATCGTGATCACCGAGGGGGATCCGGGGTTCTTCCGGGACGGTTCCCGGTATGCGCCGCACAACCTCTACCTCGACGTCCCAGCGGCGATCGAGGGCATCCGGCAGCGGGGTGCCGAGCCCTACGAGGAGCTGCCGTGGGCCTTCGAGGAGGAGGTCCCGGGCGGTGCGTTGTCCTGCCCCGCCGAGGGCGAGGGCTGCGAGGACCCCGGGGTCGAGGTGACGGTCGCCATGTCGGGGGGCTACCGCACCGGGTGGAGCTACGACGCCGAGGAGGGTGTCTACCTGCGGTCCCAGAACGGCCAGCCGTTCACCGCGACGGACGGGCAGCAGATCGGCGCCGACAACGTCGTCATCGTCGATGCCTTCCACTACCTCGGCGCCCCGAACTGCTACGGCAGCCCCTGCCCGGAGACCGATGTCGTCCTGGAGGACGCGCCGGCGCTGGTGCTGCGGGACGGCGCCCGCTTCGAGGCGCGCTACCGCAAGCCGTCCGCCAGCGCACCGATCGAGCTGCTCAAGCCCGACGGGACGCCCTTCCCGCTGAAGCCCGGCCGGACCTGGATGCTGCTGCCGGACGCGCTGCCCGGCATCGCGGACTGACCCGAGCCACCCGGGGCCCGGTCGCCTTCGGGCGTGCCGCTGCCCCACACCCGCCCGCGTTCGGTGCCGCGCCCGGCAGCGCGAGCCCCCCGGTGGGGGCGCAGCCGGTCCGGACACGGGCAGTACCCTGGCCTCCTCCACCCCCGTACCCGCTGGAGCCCCGCATGAGCGAGACCGCACTCCCCGCCGCCAGCGCCGAGGAACCCACCGCCCGCACCGGCACCACCCGCGTCAAGCGGGGGCTCGCCGACATGCTCAAGGGCGGCGTCATCATGGACGTCGTCACGCCCGAGCAGGCGCGCATCGCCGAGGAGGCGGGTGCCGTCGCGGTCATGGCGCTCGAGCGGGTGCCTGCCGACATCCGCCGCGACGGGGGTGTGGCGCGCATGTCCGACCCCGACATGATCGACGGCATCATCGAGGCGGTGTCGATCCCGGTCATGGCCAAGGCGCGCATCGGCCACTTCGTCGAGGCACAGGTGCTGCAGGCGCTCGGCGTCGACTACATCGACGAGTCCGAGGTGCTGACCCCCGCCGACGAGGCGCACCACATCGACAAGTGGCGCTTCGACGTCCCCTTCGTGTGCGGGGCCACCAACCTCGGTGAGGCGCTGCGCCGCCTCGCCGAGGGTGCGGCCATGATCCGGTCGAAGGGTGAGGCCGGCACCGGCAACGTGGTCGAGGCCACCCGGCACATGCGCTCG
>JBKHDS010000262.1:0-3903 GCA_046541215.1 Nitriliruptoraceae bacterium | reverse complement strand
AAGGTCGCGAGCCCCGCGACCATCCCCACCCTGAGCAGCAGGCCGAGAACGCCGATCCAGATGACCACCCGCGCGACGCGCCGGAGGCCGTCGAAGCGAGCCTCGTCGGCGCCGATCCCGGTCACGATCCAGGCGCCGAGGATGAGCAGACCGAAGGGCAGACCACGGACGAAGGTCGCTCCGAGCGCGTCGAGACCGCGGAAGACGTTCGTGAGCTGCAGGACCGCGAGGAGGGCGCCGAGGAAGGTGAGGTAGTCGGCGGCGAGGGACAGCGACCGGCCGATGGGACGACGGGCGAGCAGGCCGGCCAGCGCACCGACGTCGAGCAGCAACAGCACGCCGGCCGCGGCCAGCCCGGCGATGCGGCCGGGCCCCTCGAGGTCCCCGGTCAGCGCCAGCCACATCGCAGCGGCGACCGCCGCGATGTGGACCACGCGCCAGCCGAGCAGCAGCCGGAGCCAGCCGGAGGCCGACAGCAGGCGTGGGGGTCTCAGCCGCGGCACCGTCACCCTCCCCATCGCACCCTCCCCTCCCGGACGGACCGTGCCGACCGGAGCCGGTCTCGTGTCCTGCTCGAGGGCAGCCGACCTCACGGCCCGCTGCCCTCGAGCAGGACCGGGGTGGCGGTCGCCCACCACCCCGGGAACCTGCTCACTCGAAGGTGGCGTTCAACTGGTCATCGATCGTGGCCGAGAACTCCTCCAGCGAGAGGTCGCCGGCGATGACGGCCTCGATGGCCGGTGCCAGGATCGAGTCGAAGGCGGGCCAGTCGCCCTCCCACAGCGGCCCCTCCGGCACGGAGCTGTCGAGCCCGTCCAGGAAGGCCTGGTTGTTCTCCGGCGGGGTGAAGGTCAGGAACTCATCGAGCGTGCCCGGGTCGTCGACCCGGGACGGGATGTTGGCACCCAGCTCCGCGATCTGGCCCTGCACCTCGCCGTCGGTCAGACGGGTCAGCAGCTCGAAGGCCTCCTCGGGGTGCTCGGTGTTGGCGTTCACGACGTAGGCGCCCCAGAAGGTCCAGTTGATCGCGCCGGCCGGACCCTCGGGGATGTTCACGACGTCCCAGTTGAAGGTGTTGTCGCGGTACGCCGGGGTGGACCAGCGGCCGGTCAGCTGCATGCCGACCTGACCCGCCTGGAAGGGCGGCTGTGAGTCCTCGCCGTAGGGGACGCCGAGGCCGTCCTGGTACAGGCCCGCGAGGTACTCGAGCCCCGCCACCGACTCCTCGGAACCGACGATGGACTCCGTGCGGTCCTCGTTGAAGAACCCACCGCCGGCGGAGTACATCCACACACCGGGGTTCGCCCACCAGTTGTTGATGCCGAAGCCCTGGATGTCGTCGCCGAGGGCGTCGACCGCTTCGGCGACCTCGCGGAAGGTGTCCCAGTTCCACTCACCCTCGGCGTCGAGCTCGCGGGGGTCGGGGGCGCCGGCCTCCTCGATCAGGTCGAGGTTGAGGTAGAAGGCGAAGGTGGACACGTCACGGGGCAGGCCCCACAGCGACGGGCCCGAGGTCTGGGTCTCCGGGTCGTAGGTCAGCAGCTCCATCGGGCCCGGTGCGTACGCGTCGTCGCCGGCGTAGCTGTCGCTCTCCTCGGCCAGCTCACGCAGGTCGAGGATCAACCCGCGGGTCGCGAAGTCGGCGATGTCGGTACCGGGGATCCAGAACACGTCCGGCGCGGTCCCACCGGCGATCTCGGTGCGGAGCACGTCCTGGTAGGACGAGGTCTCCGAGCCGCCCGGCTCGTACTCGAGCGTGGCGGCGTCCCATTCCTCGTCGATCTGCGTGCTGATCGACGAGTAGACGTCGATCTCCTGCTGGTTGTCCGGGCGGGTCCGCCACCGCAGGGCGACGGCCTCGCCATCGTCTGCGGCGTCGTCCTCGGCGGCGTCGTCCTCGGCCGCGTCGTCCTCGGTCGCACCCTCGTCCGCGGGCTCCTCGGTGTCGGTGTCGTCCGCGGGTTCGTCGGTCGCGTCGTCTCCACCGCACGCGGCGAGCATGACGCCCATCGCCACGAGCAGTGCGATCCAGCGCTGCTTCCTCATGGTTTCCCTCTCTCCCGCACCACGGTCCGTGGCGCGTCGTTCGTGATCGGTCAGGGGGTCGGTGTGACGGCCGGGGCGGCGACCACCTCGATATCGGGGATCGGCTCGGGGTCACGATCACCCGTGGGCACCGCCGCGAGCTGTGCTGCGGAGACCTCGGGCAGGGTGTCGTTGATGAACAGGCCTGCCGCCGTCTCCACGGTGGCGCGGACCTTGAGACGGTCCGGTCCGCGGTTCGGGGGCAGGAACTCGAAGCTGAGGTGCCAGTCGGGTGCCGGCTGCCCGTCGGGGCCGGCGGGCGCCTGCTGGCACGCCATCAGGTAGGCCATCGGCTCGTCGAAGAGCCGGTCGTAGATGCGCACGACCTCGCGCAGTGCGGCGGCGAGGTCGTGGCGCTCCTGCAGGGTCAGGTCGGTCAGGCGGGCGGCCCCGTGCCGCTTCGCGCGCACGTGGAGCTCGAAGGGCCAGTCCGGTGCGAAGGGCACCCCGACGGTGAAGCTCGGGTTGTCACGGACGAGCCGCTCCTTGGCGGCGAGGTCGCGCGCGACGACCTCGCAGCTCAGGCACCGGCCGTGGGCGGCGCGGTGGGCGGTCAGCGCGTCGACGCGGGTCCTGAGGTGGACCGGCAGCAGGTCCAGGGCGTAGATCTGACCGTGCGGGTGCGACAGGGTCGCGCCGACGTCCTCGCCCCGGTTCTCGAAGACCAGAACGACACGGTGCTCGGGGACGGCCCACAGCTCGGCGGAGCGGTCGGTCCAGATCGCGATGACCCGGGCGAGCTCACGGGCGGTCAGCGTCGCCAGCGAGCCGGTGTGCGTGGGGGTGTAGAGCACCACCTCGCAGCGGCCCCGCGAGGCTGCCGTGCGACCCTCCAGCGAGGGCGGGTCCGGAGGGTCGGCGAGCAGGGTGGGGAAGCGGTTCTCGAACACCGCGGCTTCGTAGGGGAAGGGCAGCTCCGGCCCCCCGACGCAGAGGGGGCACGCCGGTGCGAACCCCGTGGCGATCGGTGCCGACTGCGGCCGGGTGTTCCGCGCCGGCGAGATCGCGACCCACTGGTCGTTCAGCGCGTCGTGGCGCAGATGGAGGGCTGGCCACGCCCCCGGGGCGCTGTCCGCTGGGAGGGGGTCGCCGGCGTAGGAGCCGTACACGAACAGGCGCCGGCCATCGCCGTGCCGTAGCTCCCACCGCCGCAGACTCTCCACCCTTCGCAACCTAGACGACTTTCGGAAAGTTCTCAACTATCGCGTTAGGATTTCGTTATCGAAGGTTCATCCAGCGCGCACCGGAAGGACCCGCACCTCCCGCAAGGACTGCGCTCCCCTTCGCGGGACGCTCGTCTCAGTCCCGGTCCGAGATCCGTCCGAGGCCCCCGAGCGTCCTGGCGCGGTGGTCGAGCACGACGTGGCGTCGGTCGCGCTCGAAGACCTCGAGGTGCGCCGGACGTGGCCGCCGTCCGAGCAACAGCGCGAGCGTCGCGGTCCAGGCCTCCTCGGAGGCCGCACCGAGGTGGGTGAGCCGACCCCGGCGGACGACCACCGGCGCCCCGTCCAGGGGTCCGCCGCGCGCCCGCCCGAGCACCTCGGTGTCGCGCGCCACCTCGGCGAAGGTCTCGATCCAGCCGCCGACCGGAAGCGGGTTTCCCGGGTCATCGAGCACGAGCTCGCTGGGGCTCCCCGTGCCACGTGGCCAGCCCGAGGGGCTGCCGGCGTGCTCCACGCGGGCCCCGAGCCGCGCGGCGAGCCCGGCCGGCACCGCCTGGTCGACCCAGACGGCGTGCTCGTCACGCACCAGGCTGCGCGGGCCGAGGACCACCTGCGCACCCGCGTCGAGCGCAGCCTCGAGGCGCCTCAGGCGCTC
>JBKHDS010000261.1:0-3935 GCA_046541215.1 Nitriliruptoraceae bacterium | reverse complement strand
CATCTCGAAGGTCTTGTCGTGGGAGCCGTACTCCTCGGCCTTGCGTGCCATGAGGCCGACGTTGGGGACGCTGCCCATGGTGGCCGGGTCGAAGGCCCCGTTGGCCTTGCAGAACCTGATGGTCTCCCCGTACAGCGCCGCGTAGCTCGAGTCCGGGATGACGCACTTGGCCGGCTGCTGCTCGTCGTCGGCGTTCCACATCGTCCCGGAGTCCCGGATCACCACGGGCATGGAGGCGTCGATGATCACGTCGGAGGGCACGTGCAGGTTCGTGATGCCGCGCGAGGAGTCGACCTGGGCGAGGCCGGGTCCGGTCTCGTAGGCCCGCGCGATCGCGTCCTGGATCGGGGCGCGCCGGTCCTCGTCGAGCCCAGCCACCGCGGCCTCGATCGAGGCCATGCCGTCGTTGGCGCTCACCCCGATCTCCGCGAGGACCTCACCGAAGCGGTCGAACAGCTCGGCGTAGTAGGCGCGGACGGCGTGGCCGAAGATGATCGGGTCCGAGACCTTCATCATCGTGGCCTTCAGGTGCACGGAGAAGAGCACCCCCTTGGCCTTGGCATCGGCGACCTGCTCGGCGAGGAAGCGGGTCAGCGCGGCCTTCGACAGCACCGCTGCGTCCAGGATCTCCCCGGCCTCGAGCTCGAGCGGTGCGCGCAGGGCACGGGTCGTCCCATCCGTCGCGACGTGCTCGATGCGGACCGTGGTCGGTGCCGGCACGGTGATCGAGCGCTCCGTGGAGCGGAAGTCCCCGCCGTCCATGGATGCCACGTGCGCCGGCGAGTCCGAGGACCAGGCGCCCATGCGGTGCGGATGGGCGCGCGCGTAGGCCTTGACCGCCGCGGGTGCGCGCCGGTCGGAGTTGCCCTCCCGCAGGACCGGGTTGACCGCGGAGCCCTTCACCGCGTCGTAGCGGGCCTTGATCTCCCGCTCGTGATCGTCGGCCGGGGGTTCCGGGTAGTCCGGGACCGCGTACCCGGCCTCCTGCAGCTCGCGGATCGCCGCCTTGAGCTGGGGGATCGAGGCGGAGATGTTCGGCAGCTTGATGACGTTGGCCTCGGGCCGCTTCACCAACTCCCCGAGCTCGGCGAGGGTGTCCGGGACCCGCTGCTCCTCGCTGAGGTGGTCGGGGAACACCGCGAGGATGCGACCGGCGAGCGAGATGTCCCACGTCTCCACGTCCACGCCCGCCGCCTTGGCGAAGGCGTCGAGGATGGGCTGCAGCGACTCCGTGGCGAGCGCCGGGGCCTCGTCGGTGTAGGTGTAGATGATCCTGCTCATCGGTGTGCGTGTCCTGGTCGGTGGCTGCTGGTCCGGTGCGTCCGCGCCGGCTGCGCGCCGGTCACGCTACTCGCTGTCGGCTGTCGGACCGCTACCGGCAGCGACCGGGACCTGCCGGTGCGGACGGGCGCCTGGGCGCCCACCGACAGCTCACCGGTCCGCGGGACGGCGGGGCCCGTGGCCGTGACGCGGGGCCGCTAGCGTTGTGCGCATGAGCGCCCTGGAGGATCCCGGCCCCGACCGACTCAGCGTCGCCGTGCTCGGCGACCGCGTGCTCGTGGCGCCACCGTCCGACGTCGAGCGCCGGACCCGCGGCGGGATCGTCATCCCCGCCACGGCCCGCTCGGTGGACCGTAAGGGGATCTGGGGTCGGACGATCGGGGTCGGACCCAACGTGCGCCAGATCGCCACCGGTGACGAGGTCCTCTACCTCCCCGAGGACGCCATCGAGGTCGAGGTGCAGGGCGAGCCGTACCTGATCGTCCGGGAGCGGGATGTCCACGCGGTCGCCTCGCGCCAGACCGACAACGCCACGGGGCTGTACCTGTGAGCCTCGCGGCGGGCGCCGCCGTCGGTCCGCCGCCGGGCATGCGCATCCGCCTGTCCTCCAACGAGTCGCCCTTCGGGCCGTCCCCCGCCGCGGTCGCGGCCGCCACCGCCGCGGTGGGTGAGGCGCACCGCTACCCGGACGACGCGAGCCTGGACCTGCGAGCGGCCATCGCCGCCGCCGAAGGCTGCGAGCTCACCGAGGTGGCGGTCGGTACGGGCTCCGCGGCGCTGCTCATGGACCTCGTCGCCGAGCGTTGCGCCGGGGCCGAGCGTCCGGAGGTGGTCACCTACGAGCGCGCCTTCGTGGTCTACCGCCTCGCCGCGCGCAACGCCGGTGCGCGACTCGTCGAGGTCCCCACGGGCGGCCCGGCCATAGGGCAGGAGCCCGGCTACCAGCGCGACGTCGAGGCGCTGCTCGCGGCGGTCACCGAGCGGACCCGCCTCGTCGTCGTCGACAACCCCGCCAACCCGACCGCGGCGCACCTGACCGGAGCGGCCCTCGAGCACCTGGCCGCGGGTCTGCCGCCCCACGTCACCCTCGTCGTCGACGAGGCCTACCACCACTTCGCCACCGGGCAGCAGGGCTACGCCCGTGCCGCCGAGCTCGCCCTGGCCCACCCCGACGTGCTGGTGGTGACCACCTTCTCCAAGGCGCACGCGCTGGCTGGCCTGCGTCTCGGGGCGCTGACGGGACCCGCCGCTCGCATCGCCGCCGTGGACGCGTGGCGTCCCCGCTTCAACGTCGCCGCGCCCGCCCAGGCCGCGGCGCTCGCGAGCCTCGCCGACGCCGACCACCTCGCCGCCACGGTGGCGGGCACCCTGACGGGTCGTGCGCGGCTGTCCGCTGGCCTGTACGAGCTCGGGGTGCCCCACAGCGCGGGGCTCGGCAACTTCGTGACCCTCGAGGTGGGCCGACCCGCCGCCGCGGTGGTCGAGGCCTTCGCGCGGGCCGGGATCGGGGTCCGGGCGCTCGCGCCCTACCACCTCGACGAGCAGGTCCGGGTCACCGTGGGCACCCCGGCGGAGGTCGCCGCCTTCCTCGAGGTCGCCGCGGAGGTCCTCTGAGGCCTCGCGTTCCGCCCGGTGCACCGGGCCGCGAGCGCGCGCCGGTACCTTCGGCGCATGCTGACCCGTGACCTCTCGACCGCGCCACCGGGCCGACCGGCCGGTCGTCGAGGTGGTCCGCGCGGCGGCCGTCTGGGCGTGGCGCTGCTCCTCGGCGCGCTGCTGCTCGCCGGCTGCGGCGGGAGCGAGGTGGTCGACTTCGGTGCGGCCCCTGGCGAGGACGCGCCACGGACGCCAGCCGACGACGGGGTGGACGTGTTCAGCGTCGACCCGCCGGAGGAGGTGCCGCCAACCGGTGCTCGGCTCGTCCCGGGCGGCTGGTCCGAGGCGGCCGCCTACATCGCCGCTCAGGCCGAGGACGGCCGGCCCACCCTGGTGAACCTGTTCGCGAGCTGGTGCGCGCCGTGCCGGGCGGAGATGCCGCTGCTGCTCGAGGCCCGTGACGCGAACCCCGACATCGCCTTCCTCGGGATCGACCACCTCGATCGGCTCGAGGACGGGGAGGCCTTCGTCGAGGAGCTCGGCATCGACTTCACCACGATCCACGACATCGACGGTGAGGTGGCCTTCGCCATCGGGGGACGGGGGATGCCGACGACGGCCGTGTTCGACCGCGACGGGCAGCTCGTCGCCCGCTACGTCGGTGAGCTCGGCGCCGACTCACTGGACGAGCTGCTCGACCAGGTCCGGTGAGGTCCGACGCCTGGACGGTGTCGGTGGGTGGCGCACAGCTGGCGGTGTCCGAGGTCGGGCCGCCCGAGGCGCCTGCCTGGGTGCTGGCCCATGGCGCCGGCTCCTCGGCCCGGTTCGTACGGGCGGCCTTCGCCGGCCCGGTGCTCGCGACCGGCCGACGCCTCATCGCCTACGACCTGCGCGGGCACGGCGCCTCCAGCCCCGCACGCGCGCCTGAGGACCACCACCTCGACGTCCACGCCGGGGACCTGGCCGCCGTCGTCGCACGCGTGCCGGGCGTCGAGGTGGTCGGGGGGATCTCGCTGGGTGCGCACGTCGCGGTCCGGGCCGTGGCGGACGGGCTCGCG
>JBKHDS010000260.1:0-3937 GCA_046541215.1 Nitriliruptoraceae bacterium | reverse complement strand
CGTGATGACCCCAACCACCACGACGCCCCGGCCACCGCCGTGAACACCACCACCTCGACGACCCCACCGCCGTGATGCCCCCGCCACCCCGGTGAACGCCATCAGCGCGCGGCCCCCGCCGCGCTGTTCCCCACCTCGATGCCCACCGCCCTCGGAGGACCGTGACCGTGACCCCCGATCCCCCCGCACCTGCCGTGGCCCCCAGCAGCCAGGGCATCCGCGTCTTCCTCGTCGACGACCACGCGCTGTTCCGTGCCGGGGTCGTGGCCGAGCTCGGCCCGCACGTCACGATCGTCGGGCAGGCCGGCGACGTCGACGAGGCGATCCAGGGCATCCGCAGCACGCGGCCCGACGTCGTGCTCCTCGACGTCCACCTGCCCGGTGGCGGCGGGCGGGCCGTCCTCGAGGCGGTACGGGAGACCCATCCCGACGTGCGCTTCCTGGCGCTGAGCGTCTCCGATGCGGCCGAGGACGTCATCCAGGTCATCCGCGCCGGTGCCCGCGGCTACGTCACGAAGACCATCGCCTCCGACGAGCTCGTGCAGAGCATCGTGCGGGTGCAGCAGGGGGATGCGGTGTTCAGCCCTCGGCTCGCCGGGTTCGTGCTCGACGCCTTCGCCGCCGGGCTGCCGGCCGGGATGACCGACGCAGACCCGGAGCTCGACCAGCTCACCACCCGGGAGAAGGAGGTGCTCCGCCACATCGCCCGGGGGTACACCTACCGCGAGGTGGGAGGCCGGCTGCACATCTCGGTGAAGACGGTCGAGACCCACGTCTCCGCGGTGCTGCGCAAGCTCCAGCTCTCCAACCGCCACGAGCTGACCGCCTGGGCAGCCGGTCGCGACCTGCTGTAGCCCGTTGGCCTAGCGGTGGACGTCCGGGTCGTGCTGGCGGACCCGCGAGCGGACGGTGATGATGGCGTCGCCGGAGAGGATCCCGGAGCGGCCGAGCAACCGGCCGTGCTCCCAGTTCGACAGGCCCAGTTCGGGGGTCGCGAGCGCGTACTGCCCGTCCACCCAGCGGGTGAAGCCGTCGCCGACGTAGGGCGCCTCGGCCAGGTCCCAGACCCGCGCGTGCTCGGCCGGGTCGGCGCTCAGCACGGAGAGCACGAACCGGGGCGAGTAGCGGTTGAAAGCGGCGATCCCGTCCTCGAGGTCGTCGACGAGCAGCAGGGTGAGCTCGGGGGACCGCTCCCACTCCCACTCGATCCCGAGCTGGGCCTCGATCACCGTCTCGGCCCGGGGTTCCTCGACCGGACCCTCAGCGCGCTCGATGGCCACGAGCTCCTCGTACCAGGCCGGCGCGAGGACCTCGCGATCGCGTTCGAGCACGTGCAGCTTCGGCTCGGTGCCGAGGTCGGCGGCAGCCCGGACGACGGCGTCCACGATGACCGGCACGAGCGACGGCGCCGCGTCGCGCTGGACCGCGATCGTGTTGAGGGTGTTGCACACCTTCCGATCGAGGGAGCGGTGGACCGCCGCTGCCAGACGAGCGGGGTCCGCCTGGGCGGAGACCAGCATCCAGGCCCCACCGGTCCCGTGCGCGGAGACGGCGTTTCCGGCCTGCTGGGCCACCGCGCTGAGCTGGCGGACCGCCGGCCCGGACCCGCGCGCGACCGCCAACGCCAGCCGCGGGTCGCTGAACAACGCCCAACCGGCTGCCCGGGAGGGCGCGTCCACGAGCCGTGCAGCACCGGGAGGGAGCCCAGCCGCAGCGAGCGCCGGGTCCAGCGCGTGCTCGACGATGGCCCGCGCGGTCCCGAGCGCGTCGGAGCCGATCCGGAACACCACCGCGTTCCCGGTGCGCAGCACGCCGCAAGCGTCGGCGAACACGTTCGGACGGCCCTCGAACACGAAGGCCACCACGCCGAGCCGGTCCGCGACCTGTTCGAGGGTCCAGCCGTCGTGCTCGACACGCTGGAGCACCGTGCCGCGCACGCTGCTGGTCTCAGCCCAGCCACGCAGGCCGTCGACCATCCCCTGCCGCATCCGCTCGTCGAGCACGAGCCGGGTCGTGGACCGACCCCGCTCGCGGGCCGCGACGACATCGGCCGCGTTCGCTGCCGCGATGGGCGCGAAGGTGTCGTCGTCGCCGAGGTGGTCCGCGAAGGCCGTGTAGAACGCGTCGAGCGCCGCGTCGTCCACCTCGCCGAGCGCTTCGAAGGCCGCGACGGCATCGTCGACGGCGGCCGCCGCGGCGCGGCGGTCGGCCAGCGGGACGTGCAGGAGGCTGCCATCCGCGGGAACGGGCAGCAGCGCGTCGCCCGGCGCGAAGGCGGCCGCGAGATCCTCGCTGACGTGGACGACCTGGTCGCCGCCGACCAGGATCGGCTGACCGGGGGTCAGGGCGGTGAGCGGGGTGGGTTCCATGCCGCGCACGCTACGCAGCCTGAGCGGCGGCTGCATCCGGTCGTCCGCGAGCCGTCCGTGGACCGTGCCCGGAGCGGCCGTGCACCATCCCCGAGCCGGCCGTGCACCATCCCCGAGCCGGCCGTGCACCATCCCCGACCCGTCCGACCAGCCGGGGCCGTCCAGAGGCGGTGGTGGGTGCGAACGACCCGGAGAACGCCCCCCGCTACGGTCCTGGGCGGAACCTTGGGGAGGTTCCGACCGGACCGTCCGCCCCGTCGAGCATGCAGACAGGAGCCCTCGCGATGGCCGATGACCGCGCGGTGCTGCGCATCGGGGAGGTGTCACGCCGCACCGGCGTGGCGGTCCCGACGCTGCGCGCGTGGGAGCGCCGCTACGGGCTGCTCACCCCGGAGCGCACCGACGGCGGCCACCGGCTCTACAGCGAGCAGGACATCGCTCGCGTGCGCGGGATGCAGCGCCTGCTCGACGATGGCTGGTCGGCGTCGGCCGCCGCCCGAGAGGTCCTGCGCGAGCCGGCGAGCGTCACCCGCTTGCGGCCGGTCGCTGGCAGCGGCCGTGCTTCCGACGACCTCGTCGCCCGCCTCGAGGGCGCCATCGAGGCCTTCGACGGTGCCGCTGCCGACCAGGTCATCGACGACGTCTTCGCCCGGTTCGAGATCCCCCGCGCCCTCGACGAGGTGGTGTTCCCCGTGCTGCGGCGCGTCGGGGAGGGCTGGCAGGACGACCCCCGCATCATCGCCCGTGAGCACTTCGCCACCAACACCCTCCGCCCCCGGCTGCAGCGACTGATCCGCGCGCCGTCCCGTGCCGGTGCCGCCCCGACGTGCCTCGCGGCGGCGCCCGAAGCCGAGGACCACGACCTCGGTCTGTTGGCCGCCACGGCGGTGGCTGCCGACGCCGGGTGGCGCATCCACTACCTCGGCGCCCGCATGCCGACCGCGGCGCTCGAGCGCAGCGCGCAGGACCTCGATCCGGACGTCGTGCTCATCGGGTCGATGTTCCGGACCCACGCCGAGGCGTTCCTCGCCGAGCAACCCCGCTTCGGGCGCTCCGGGGTCGTGCTCGGCGGCCCGGGGTTCCTCCCGAGCGACGCGAGCCGCCTGCCCGGTGCGGTGGTCCACCGGGGGCCGATCCGCGAGCTCGCGAGCACCCTGGAGCGGGCGCTGACCTCACGGGGCGGCGTCAGCCTGTGAGATCGGGTGTGTAGCCGCCCACCGTCGGGGGCGTCCGAGCAGCCGTCGAGGCGCCGGACGCCGGCGGTCGGCCACACGGTTGCGGAGCACACGAGGCCGTCGACCGACCGGGGATAGCGTCTGGCCGACCGTCGACCCCTGGGGTGTGCGCGGCCAGTTCGGAACCGATCGGTGGTAGCGGGGCCGGTCGGGTACCGCTCAGCGGGAGATGCGGAACCGGATCCGTACGTGGGTCTGGTACTCGCGTATCTCCCCGTCAGCGACCACCGCGGAGGTCTCGAGCACGGTCAGGCCCTCGACGTTGCGCAGGGTCTTGGTCGCCTCGTCGAGGGCCTTGTGTGCCGCGTCCCGCCAGGATTCGGTCGACACCCC
>JBKHDS010000259.1:0-3953 GCA_046541215.1 Nitriliruptoraceae bacterium | reverse complement strand
GGGGCCCGCGGAGTTCCTCTTGGAGTCCTCCACCCTCGACATGGTGGCCCCCGTACGGGGAACGAGGCGCTTGAGCGACCACCTCGACGCCCGCCTCGGGCCGGCAGCGGCGTCCGGCGAGGCCAGCGCTCGGTGACGCTCCTCCCCCACCACAGCACCGGTCTGGTCGCCGCACGCCGGCGGCGGGGCCGCGACCACCCGCGCACCGGCGACCGGGGCGGCTTCACTAGCCTCCGACGCTGTCCGGAGGGCGCGATGAGTGCACGAGGAGAGGTGACGCGGGCGCGTCTGCTCGAAGCGGGGCTCGGCCTGCTCGGGGAAGCCGGATGGCCAGCCCTGACGGCTCGCGCCGTCGCTGACCGCAGCGGGGTCAACGTCGGGCTCATCCACTACCACTTCGGCGGCATGAGCGGGCTCCAGGAGGCGGTGCTCGCCACCGCGATGGACGCGATCATCGGTGACCTCCATCGAAGCGTCGCCGAGGCCGGAGACCCTCGGTCGATGGTGGAGGCCGTACGGGACGGTCTCGCCTCCGACCGGGACTCGGCCCGCACGGCACGGCTGTCCGCGGTGCTCCTGGAGGGGGCGGCCCGTGATCCTCAGATCCGCACCGCACTCCGCCAGGTCCTTCGCGATGCTCGTCGCCAGCTGAGCGAGCACCTCATAGACGGCGCCTCGTACCCGCCTCGCCAGGCGGCGGCCTTCGCGACCCTGCTGATGGCGGCGAGCGACGGGCTGCTCCTGCATCTGGCCGTCGACGAGGAACTGGCTGCTGAGGAGGCGGTGGCGCTCCTGCTCCAGCTCGTCTGATCCTCGTGCTCCCGAGGCGTGCAACCCGGACCCCGACGTGCAGGTGGACGCCACCTCAGACGATGTCGCCGGTCGTGCGGTAGCGATGGAGCAAGCGGTGCTCGATGCGCCACAGGCCGCGCTCGCGCCGGATCGCGGCACGACGTTCGAGCCTCTGCGCAGCGGTCGCGATCTGCGGTGCGGTTCTGCCGAGCTTGGTCGCCACGTCAGCGCCGCGGACCTGCCCGCGTGCGTCCGCGAGCTCGTAGATCGTGTCGAGCACCTCTGCTTCAGCCGGCGGGATGTCGCCTGAGGCGGCTTCGACGGTCCGCAGCCGCTCGCCGTAGGTGCCTTCGTCGGCCTCGCGAACGTCGTCCATGCTGATGGACGGACCCCCTGAGGCGTTCCACGCCCGCCGTCCGACCAGCTGGAACAGGTAAGGGTCGCCGGCGACGATCCCAGCGAACGCGTCCGCGGCATCGCCGTCGACCCGAACACCGTCGGGCAGGGGCGTCGTGAGCAGCGCGTTGACCACCTCGGCATCGCTGAACGTGCCGAGGGGAACGGTGTCGAACCGCCGGCGGAAGGTGTCCACGTTCGTGGCCCGGTTGAGCAGGTCGGGCAGCCCGGTCACGTACAGCACGACCGGCAGGTGCACCGAGGTGTGCTCGTCCACGGGTTCCTCATGCTCGAGCACGTCACCGAGCGCTGATAGCAACTTGGACCGCTGCTCGTTGTCGGCGTTCTGGAGCTCATCGAGCCGAACCACGACCACACGCTGCCGCTCGGCGGACCGGGCCGCGTTCTCCCGCGCCAGCGTCGAGGCGAGCTTCACCAAGCCATCGCGCACGACCAGATGCGGGTTGGCGATGCTGGCGTTCTCCACGGCGAACTGCACGCCCTTGAAGCCGACCACATGGATCCGTTCCAGCAGCGCCTCGAGGCCGTCGACGACCGACCCGGAGCTGGCTACCTGCTGTGCGGCAGCGTGCACCACCGCGGCGAGCTGGGCTACAGGGTCGGAGCGCTTCGCGACCCTCACCGGTGGGAGCACCACGTCTCCGGCCCGCTGCGCGTGCTGCGCGAACCGGTTGACCAGGACCGACTTGCCGATCCCGGACGGGCCGATGAACACGGTGCCGGCCGTGTACTGGCCGTGCAGCCGATCCCAGCGGCGTTCGTCGTGGGTGGGGAGGAGCCCTGCGCGCCCCACCCACACGTCGGGGACCGCGCCCGCGCCGGGTCGGAACGGGTTGTTCGTCTGCGTCCGTACCTGTCGGGCCACGCACCGCCTCCCTGCAGATGCGTGATAAATTTATCACCTTGTTGTGGCTGCGGTGGTTGAGCCCAGCACCGGCAGGGTCGACCGTCCGAGCTCAGGTGCGGGGTTGCCAGCGGAACCAGCGCAGGGCGGCCGCCGTCGCGAGCACCGTCAGAAGGGCCGTCGCTGCCAGGCTCGGCGCGGCCTCCGCGAGCCAGCGGGTGAGCCCGCTTCCGGACCCTGCCGGTCCGTCCCAGCCGAGCCGGAGCAGCTGGATGACCCCGCCACCGGGGACGGCAAGGACCGGCCAGTCGAGGGGATCGAAGGGACGCATCAAGCTCCAGACGGCCCCAACCATCAGCAGCGCGATGACCGGGAAGGTGGTGATCGTCGCGTGTTCGGGCGAACGGGTGAACGCGGCCACGACGAACGTGACCGAAGCCACGCTGACCACCCCCGCCAGGACCCCGACGGCGAGCATCGTGATGCTGGCTGGCGCCTGCTCGAACACCGCGGCCGTGATGGCGGTCAGCACGGCAGCCTGCACGACGACGAGGACCGCAGGCAGACCGATCGTGCCCATCAGCACGCTGGCCGGACCCGCTTGGGAACTGCGCCACCGCTTCAGCAGCAGTTGCTCACGACGGCTGGCCAGCGTCATGGTGCCCACGGTGTGCAGGGTGAAGATCAGCAGCCCGACCACCTGGAACACGATCACGGTGCCGTACCCGTCGCCGAGCGGGGGCTCGTTCACCACCCAGAGCCCTCCGAGGAGGAGGGGCAGCGCGATGGCGGTGGACCATGCGGTCGTATCGCGACGCAGCAGCGTCAGCTCGGCCCGGACGAGTGTCAGTGTCGTGCTCATCGGTTCCCTCCCCGACGGCCGTGAGCGGTGCGGCCAGCACCGCCCGGAGCGTTCGTTCCGGCGATGGCGTGGAAGACCTGCGCGAGGGACGCCTCGCTGGCCTGCAACCCCTCGAGGTACAGGTCGTGTTCACGTGCCCAGAGCAGCAGGTCGGTGAGGTCGCGCTGGAGGTGTCGGGTGGCGATGGTCACCTCGCCACCGGCTCCGACCTCGGCGTCCCCGACGGGGGGCGGGAGTTCCGGGGCGGTCGCGGGCAGCGCGGCCCGGATCGTGGCCGGCTGGGAGGCGACCACCTCGGCCAGCGTCCCTGCGGCCGCCAGTCGACCGGCATGCATGATCGCGAGCCGGTCAGCCAACGCCTCGGCTTCCTCGAGGTAGTGGGTGGTGAGCATGATCGTCACGCCGTCGTCCCGGAGATCCCGCAGGATCTGCCAGGTCCGTTCGCGGGCCTGAGGGTCCATCCCGGTGGTCGGCTCGTCGAGGAAGATGAGCTCGGGGCGGTTGACCAGCGCCAGGGCGAGGTCGAGTCGGCGGCGTTCGCCGCCCGAGAGCTGTCGGATACGCACCTCGGCCCGATGGTCGATCTGGACCCGGGTCAGCGCGTCTCGGACATCGAGGTGCGATCGCGCGTCCGGTGTCAGCCGCGTCCAGACGTCGAGCAGCTCGTGGGGTGTGAGGTCGCCTGGCAGCCCCGACGCCTGGAACATCACGCCGATCCGAGCAGCCAGAGCGCGCCGGTCCGCGCGGGGATCGAGCCCCAGCACCTCGACGTCCCCGTCGTCGGGCGCCCGCTGTCCTTCGAGCGTCTCCAGGGTCGTGGTCTTGCCCGCGCCGTTGGTGCCGAGCAGGGCGAAGGTCTCGCCCCGACGGACCGTGAGGTCGATCCCGCCGACGGCCTCGAAGTCGCCGTACCGGCAGTGCAGTCCCCGGACAGCCAGCGCTACGGGACCCCGAGGGTCGGGCTGGGTCGGTGAGGTGCGTGTGAGCAACCCCGGCGCCCGCGGTTCCGGGTTCCGGGATCGGTGGTCGATGAGGTGC
>JBKHDS010000258.1:0-3957 GCA_046541215.1 Nitriliruptoraceae bacterium | reverse complement strand
CGAGCAGCACCGGCTTGCGACCGAAGCGATCGGCGAGGGTGCCTGCGATGTAGTTCACGAGCGCCTTGGTGATGCCGAAGGCCACGATGAAGGTCAGCATCGCGGTGTAGCCGGACAGGGCGAACTCCTGCTCGGCCAGCAGCGGCAGCACCGTGCGCTCCTGGCCGACCAGGCCACCCACCAAGGCGTTCACACCCACGAGCAGCGTGAACTGCGGCAGGTTCTCCCTCAGGCCCAGTCGGACCTGCGATCCCACACCGTCCATCGCCACGACCTCGGACCGACGCCAGCACTCAAAGATATGCTTGAGTAGTGGAGCGGGAGCTACGCTGCGAGTCAAGTCGACGTTCGACAAGTCCCGTCGAGTGAGGACCGTCATGGCCGTCGGTGAGGATGCCCGCGCGGTCGCCGGCGGTGCTCCGGGGTCGCGGTCAGCGAAGGACGCGCTGTTCGAGGGGTTCGCCCGCGTCGGTGCGGCGCTCGGGAGCGGACGACGTGCGGAGCTGATCGAACTCCTGGTGCAGGGCGAGCGCACCGTCGATCAGCTCGCGGGCGAGCTCGGCCAGTCCTTGGCCAACACCTCCCACCACCTGCGGACCCTCGCTCGCGCCGGGCTGGTGGTCGCACGTCGTGAGGGCACCCACGTCTGGTACCGGCTGGCCTCGCCGCAGGTCGAGGACGCCTGGCTCGCACTCCGGACGTTGGCGGTGCAGCTCGTGCCAGAGATGGACCGCCTCGCCGCCGACTACCTCGGTGACCGCCACGACCTCGTCACGATCAGCCGTGACGAGCTGCTGGAGGGCATCGACGAGGAGCGATTCCTCGTGATCGACGTCCGACCCGAGGCCGAGCACCGGGCCGGTCACCTCCCTGGCGCGATCCCGGTGCCGCCCGACCAGCTCGAGGAGCTGCTTCCGGGGCTGCCGGAGGACCGCGAGATCGTCGCCTACTGCCGCGGCCCGTACTGCGTCTATGCCGACGACGCCGTGCGGTGGCTGACCGCCAACGGCCGGCCCGCCCGCCGCTTCATCGACGGCATCGTCGAGTGGCGACGCGCCGGCGGACCGGTGACGAGCCCGCTGGCGGAGGGCTGACGCGGCCCGGGAGGCGTTGGCCTGCACGGCGTGCGGGCTCAGCTGGACGGGGACACGACCGGAGGAGGGGGGTAGCCGCGCGTTCGCGCCGTTGCGACGGTCAGGCTGAAGGCAACGACCCCCCCATGGATCCCACGAGGAGGACCGCCCCATGCTCGAGGTACGCACCCGACGCGCTTCCCCTGCGCTCCGAGCGCTCACGCCGCTGGCAGCGCTCGCCCTGTTCGTCGCTGCCTGTGGGGCTGGCGAGGAAGAGGAGGGGGCCGACGACACCGACGGCGTCGAGACGACCGACGACGGGATGGACGACGAAGGTGCGGACGACGACGGGACGGACGACGACGGGACGGACGGCGACGGGACGGACGGCGATGGGACGGACGGCGATGACGAAGGTTCGCAGGCGGAGGAGTCGGACGCCGCGGCGGACCTGACGCTCGGAGCCGGTGGCTCGTGGACGCCGGAACAGGCTGAGAGGATCGAGCTGAGCGGGTCGAACACCGCCCCGTTGATCGATCCCACGCTGGGTGACGAGCGCGCGCTCGAGGACCACTGGATGTGGGACTGGTGGCCGGTCCGTGACCGGTCCGGCGAGGTCGCCGACATCGACGGCTGGCAGGTCGCGATCGTCCTGAGCGCCCCCGCCGACGTGCTGCCAGGGCAGCGGCACGACATCGCCACCCTCCGCTACCTCGTCTCGGACGACGACGGGCGGACGTGGGAGGAAGGCGGAAGACTGTTCCCCGAGGGCGACCCGGCCGGCTCGCGGCAGTGGGCAGGATCCGCGATGTACGAGGACGGGACCATCTACGCCTTCTACACCGCGGCCGGCGAGGACGGCGAGCAGGTCGATGTCCCGACGATCGATGAGGCCCGCCAAGCCGAGGAGGATGGCGGGGACAACGGCGATGAGGAGAGCGAGAGCTCGGATGGGGGCGACTACCAGTCGGGTGAGGACATCTCCTACGAGCAGCGCATGGCGCTCTCGATCGGGCAGGCACGCGGCGACGAGGACGGGGTCACCTTCAGCGACTGGGAGGAGCACTCCGTCCTCCTGGAGGCGGACGATGAGCTGTACGCCGCGACCGCCGGGACCGAGGGCGGCGCGGGAGAGATCGACGCCTTCCGCGATCCGTGGTTCTTCCAGGATCCCGCTGACGGCGAGGAGTACCTGCTCTTCACCGCGACGATGCCCGAGGCCGAGTGCGACGGCGACGGTGTCGTGGGTATGGCACAGCGGGACTCGGACGACCTTCGCTCCTGGGAGCTGATGCCTCCGCTGCTCGACGCCCACTGCGTGAACAACGAGCTGGAGCGGCCTCAGATCGTCGTCCAGGATGACCGGTACTACCTGCTGTTCACGACCCACGAGCACACCTTCGACGACATCGAGGGCCCGGAGGGTCTGTACGGGTTCGTCGCGGATGACCTGTTCGGCCCTTACGAACCACTCAACGACTCCGGTCTCGTCCTCGCCAACCCTGAGGAGGAGCCGTACCAGGCGTACTCCTGGATGACCCTGGCGGACGGGCTGGTCACGAGCTTCTTCCAGTACCAGGGGCTCGAGGAGGGCCAGGACCTCACCTACATCGGTGATCAGGATCCGGACTTCCAGGTCGAGGCCTTCGGCGGCACCTTCGCTCCCACCGTCGAGGTGCGCTTCGACGGCTCCAGCACCGAGGTCGGCGAGGAGCTCGCGCCTGGACAGGTGCGCCGCTAGGGATGGCGACGGCGGCCGACGCACGCGGGCAGGGGCGGCTCCACAGCCGACTCCTGCTCGCGGCGTTGGGCGGCCTCGTCGTGGGTCTCGTGCTCGGCGGCCAACTGCTGGGCGAGCGCTCACAGGTCCCCGAGGGCACGGACCAGCCGTCCATCCCCGGACCGGCCCCGACCCCCGCCCGGGACGAGGCGTACCGGCCGACCTACCACTTCACCCCAGCCGAGCACTGGATGAACGACCCGAACGGGCCGATCCGGCACGACGGCGAGTACCACCTCTACTACCAGTACAACCCCGAAGGCAACCTGTGGGGAGGCATCAGCTGGGGACACGCCACGAGCCAGGACCTGGTCCGCTGGGAGGAGCAGGGCGTCGCGATCCCCGCGGAGCGGGACATGCTCATCTTCTCCGGCAGCACCGTCGAGGATGCCAGGAACACGAGCGGCCGGTGCGGGGAGGAAGGCTGTCTGGTCGCCCTCTACACCGGGCACCGCATCGACGAGGCCACGGGCCTGGCCCGGCAGACGCAGGATGTCGCCTTCAGCCACGACGGTGGCTACACGTGGGAGCCCTTCGAGAACAACCCCGTCATCGACCTCGGGCAGGCGGAGTTCCGTGACCCGAACGTCTTCTGGCACGAACCCAGCGAGCACTGGATCCTCACGGTCGCGCTGCCCCTCGAGCGGCAGGTGCTGTTCTACCGCTCACCGGATCTGCTCACCTGGGAGCAGGTCTCGACCTTCGGTCCGATGGGCGCCACGGAGGGCATCTGGGAGTGCCCCGTCCTGCTCCCGCTGCCGGTCGACGGCGACCCCGATCGGATCCGGTGGGTCCTGAAGGTCGACCACAACCCGGGTCACGTGACCGGAGGCTCGGGGGCGCAGTACTTCGTCGGGGACTTCGACGGCACCACCTTCGTCCCCGAGGCCGAGGCGACCTACCCGCGGTGGGTCGACCATGGACCGGACTTCTACTGCGCCATGCCGTTCTCCGACGGGGTCGATGACCGCGGGCGGCACACCTGGATCGCCTGGATGAGCAACTGGGACTACGCGAGCACCGTGCCGACCCACCCCTGGCGCGGTGCGATGACCCTGCCGCAGACGATCGCGCTCACCGCGGACGGCGACACCGCCCGGCTCG
>JBKHDS010000257.1:0-3968 GCA_046541215.1 Nitriliruptoraceae bacterium | reverse complement strand
CCCTCGTTGATGTAGGGGATGATGCAGCGGTTGGCGTAGAAGAAGCGGGCGTCGTTGACGACAATCGGCGTCTTTCTGAGCTGACGCACGAAGTCGAGCGCCCTGGCCACCGCCTCCGGCCCCGTCTTTCCGCCCCTGATGACCTCGACCAGCATCATCTTGTGGACGGGCGAGAAGAAATGGACGCCAACGAAGCGCTCGGGCCGCGCGCTGGCCTCGGCGAGCGAGGTGATCGGCAGGGTCGAGGTGTTGGTGGCGAAGATCGCGGCGTCGGACAGGACGGCCTCGGCGCGTCTTATGACTTCGGCCTTGACCTTCGGGTCCTCGAAGACCGCCTCGACGACGAGGTCGGCGCCTTCGAGGCGGGCGTAATCGAGCGTCGCGGTCAGGCGGCCGGCGAGATCGGCGCGCTGCGCCTCGTCGATCCGGCGCTTCTTGAGCGCCTCGTCGAGGAGCGCCTCCACGCTCGCGCGACCGCCGTCCACGGCCTCCTGGTCGCGATCGATCAGGACGACCTCGATCCCGGCGGCGAGCGCGACGTAGGCGATCCCCGCGCCCATCATGCCGGCGCCGAGCACGCCGAGCTTCCGGACGCGCATGTCGGGCACGTCGGCCGGACGGGAGGCGCCCTTCTCCAGCGCCGACTTGTTGAGGAAGAGCGTGCGGATCATCGCCTCGGCGGAAGGGTCGAGCAGCGTCCTCGTGAACCAGCGCGCCTCGATCCGGAGGGCCGTGTCGAAGTCGACAAGGGCGCCCTCGTAGATCGCCGACAGCATGTTGCGGATGGCGGGGTAGGCGCCCTTGCTCTTGGCGTGCGTCATCGCGACCCCGCCAAGAAAGGTCTGAAAGCCTTCGGGCGTGTACGGCGCGCCGCCCGGGATCCTGTGGCCCTTGCGGTCCCAGGGCTTCACGGCGGCGTCCTCGCCGGCTTCGCGCGCCCAGGCCTTCGCGGCGTCGAGGAGCGCTTCCGGGGCGACCACTTCGTCGACGAGGCCCGCGCCTCTCGCCTTCTTCGGCGCGAGTGTCGCGCCCTCGAGCAGCGGCTGAGCGGAGGCCATCACGCCGAGCATCCGGATGAGTCGGGTCGTGCCGCCTGCGCCGGGGAACAGGCCGACCTTCACCTCCGGCAGGCCGATCTTCGCGCCGGGCGCGTCGGCGGCGAACCGGCGGTGACAGGCGAGGCCTATCTCGAGGCCGATGCCGAGCGCGGTCCCCGGATTCGCCCAGGCGAAGGGCTTGCCGCCCTTGAGCGTCTTCGGGTCCGCGCCGCCGCGTTCGATCTTCCGGAGCACGCCATGGAGCCGCATCACGAAGCCGAAGAGACGCTCCGCGGGATCCCCGCCGCCGCCTTCCCCGCCGCGGAGCGAGGCCAGGACCTTGAGGTCCATGCCGCCGGCGAAGTCCTTCTTCGCGGAGGTCAGGACGGCGCCCTTCACCGCCTCGTCAGCGAGCGCGCCCACCACGGCGTCCACCCGCGCGAGGAGCGCGTCATCGACGTCGTGGGCCATGAGCGCATGACCGAGCCGCCGTACGGCCTCGGCCGCGCTCGCGCGCGGTGCGGGGGGTGTCATCCCGACGGCTCCTCGCCTCACAGGTGGGCAGCACGCTAGCCGGCGCCGCTCACCTCTCCGGAGCGCGCACCTCCACCTCATCGGCGCGACGACCCTCCGCGCCCCGCACCGTCAGCTGCCAGCCGTCGGCCACACGCAGCTCGTCACCGTCGACCGGGAGCCGGTCGAGCTGCTCGACGACCCACCCCGACACCGTCTCCGCCTCCTCGGAGATGAGCTCGAGCCCACACAGCCGGGCCAGCTCGTCCCGCCGGGTCGTCCCTGGCACGCGCCAGCTGCGCCCGGCGCCGACCACGGGCTGTTCCTCCTCGTCGTACTCGTCGGCGATCTCCCCGACGAGCTCCTCGAGCACGTCCTCGAGGGAGAGCATCCCAGCGGTGCCGCCGAACTCGTCCACGACGAGCACCGCGTGGGCACGTTGTGCGAGCATGTCGGCCAGGAGGTGCTCGAGGTCGCGGCTCTGGGACACCGCGACGATCGGTCGCAGCACCGACCCGATCGGTCGGTCGAGCGTGCCCGGGTCCGGGTCGGTGAGCAGGTCCTTGACGTGGACGAGACCGACGACGTCGTCCACGTCGCGATGATGCACCGGGAAGCGGGTGTACCCGGTCGCGTGGGCGCGGACGAGCACCTCACGGCCGGTCGCGGTGTCCGGCAGCGTCTCGAGGTCCACCCGGGGGGTCATGGACGCGCCGGCGGTGCGCTCCGCAAGTTCCAGCGCGGCACGCATGACCTGTGCCTCGGCCGCGCTGAGCACGCCACGATCCTGCGCGTCGACCACCACCGAGGCCAGCTCGGACGGGGTGTGGGCGAGCTGCTCGTCCGCCGCGGGCCCCGATCGCGCGGACCGGGTGAGCGCTGCGGCGCCGGCACGCAGGACGTGCACGAGCGGCGTGAGCAGGCCGACGACGATCAGGAACGGACGCGCCAGGGCGAGGGTCACCTGCTCCGGTCGTGCGAGCGCCAGCCGGGTCGCGACGAGCACGCCGAGCATCGCGAGCCCGATCGCGAGCACGAGGAGGAGCGCGCCCACCACGGGCTCGAGCGGGGGCCGGGCACCCGGACCCGCCCCGAGCCCGGGCAGGTCGCGCCCACCGGTGACGACGGGGGCGAGCAGCGCTCCGAGCCCCACCCCGGCGGCGCTGAAGGCCAGCTGGGCGGCGGTGACCGACACCGGGAGCCGGTCCAGGATCCGGCGAGCACGCCAGGCGCGCCGGTCCCCATCCTCGGCGAGCTCGTCGATCCGGCTGCGGCGCACGGCGACCAGCCCCGCCTCCACCAGCGCGAAGGCGGTGAGCAGCACGAGCAGCGACCCGGCGATCAGGAGGGTCCCGACGGCGCTCATCCCCCACCCCCCGGACCGTGCAGCTCGCGGACGAGCAGCTCGGTGAGCCTCGTGCCGTCCATGCGGTTCACGGTGAGCTCCAGCCGTCCGTACTGCACCACCTCGCCGACCTCGGGGAGGTGGCCGAGCTGGTCGAGGACGAACCCAGCGAGGGTCTCGTACGGGCCGTCGGGCAGCGGCTCGGCGAACAGCGTCGCGGCCCGGTCCAGCCGGATCCGGCCGTCCACCAGCGTGCGTCCTGGACCCCGACGACGGATCGCGATCCCGGCCGCATCGAACTCGTCCTCGATGTCGCCGACGAGCTCCTCAAGCACGTCCTCGAGGGTCACCAGCCCAGCCGTGCCCCCGTGCTCGTCCACCACCACCGCGGCGGTCCGCTGTAGGCGGCGGAACTCCGCCAGCAGTCGCCTGAGCCGTGCCGACTCGGGCACCACGAGGATCGGCGCGAGCACCGAGGAGACCGTCCGCTCCCCCACGGCCTCCAGCGGCACCTCGAGCAGGTCCCGGACGTGGACGCTGCCGAGCACCTCGTCCTCGTGCTCACCGTGGACGGGGAAGCGGCTGTACCCGGTCTCGCGGGCACGTCGCACGAGCTCCGACAGCGGGTCGGTGGCAGCCAACCAGACGACGTCGGGCCGCGGGACCATCACCTCCTCGTCGCGTCGGTCGCCGAGCGCGACGGCCCGCGACAGCAACGAGGTCTGGCCCGTGGTCAGGCTCCCCTCCTGCCCGGATGCGTCGATGATCCGGACCAGCTCCTCGAGGCTGTGGGTCCGGGTGCCGCGCTCCGGCACGCTCACGCCGGCGCCGCGCTCTAGCAGCACCACCGCCAGACGGTCCAGGCCCCGCGCCAGGGGCGCGAGGGCGGGGCCGAGCAGCCGGGCCGGCACGGCCAGCACGTGCAGCACCTGCACGGGTCGGGCCGCCGCCAGCGTGCGCGGCAGGAGTTCGCCGAGCAGCACGTGCGTGAGCACCACGACCACCAGCACGACCACGGTCGTGGTCCACGACAGCGCCGTCGACGGCACACCGAGGCCCGCGAGCGCGGGGGC
>JBKHDS010000256.1:0-3969 GCA_046541215.1 Nitriliruptoraceae bacterium | reverse complement strand
GGGTCGGGCGGACGGCGGCGCCACCGGGCGCAGGCCAACCGCGCGGGTCGAGGCGCTCAGGTGCTCGGTGTGCTCGCGCCGGAATCAGGAGGGTCCGGCGCCGTCGTCTGCGGAGCCGGTGATCGGGTCGAACGCCTCCGCGAGGAGCTGCTCGTGCTCCTGCTCGTGCACGACGTGCTGGCCCGCCGCCGGGGAGGCCGACGGCACCCGCGAGGCGTGGCGGAGCTGCCGGCCGTCCCCGAGCTCCTCGAGCAGCCGCGACAACCGCGGCCAGACGAAGGTCCAGGCCCCCATGTTGGCCGGCTCCTCCTGCACCCAGCACACGTCCCTCGCCGCCGGGTAGTTGGCGAGGAGCTCGCGCAGTTGCGCCTCCGGGAAGGGGTACAGCTGCTCGACCCGCACGACCGCGGCCGGCGCGTCCCGCCGGTCGCGGTCGCGCAGCAGGTCGTAGGCGATCTTGCCGGACCCGAGCAGCACGCTGCGCACGTCCGCACGCGCGAGCGCCCTCGGTGCACTCGCGACCGACCCCGAGCCGACCGTTGGCATCGTCGGATCGTCCAGGACCTCACGGAACGACCCCGTCTCGAGCTCGGCCACCTTCGAGGTGGCATCGGGGGAACGCAGCAGCGACTTCGGCGTGAAGATCACGAGCGGCTTGCGGACCTCGCGGTGCAGCTGCCGCCGCAGCACGTGGAAGTACTGCGCCGCGGTGGTGGCGTTGACGACCTGGATGTTGTCCTCGGCGGCAAGCACGAGGAACCGCTCGATGCGCGCCGAGGAGTGTTCCGGCCCCTGCCCCTCGTACCCGTGCGGGAGCAGCAGGACCAGCCCGGAGGTCTCGCCCCACTTGTCCTCGGCGGCGACGATGAACTGGTCGATGATGATCTGGGCACCGTTGACGAAGTCGCCGAACTGCGCCTCCCAGCACACCAGCGCATCGGGCCGGGCGACCGAGTAGCCGTACTCGAAGCCGAGCGCGGCGTACTCGCTCAGCAGCGAGTCGTAGATGAACCAGCGGCCCTGCTCGTCGCCGAGGTGCGCCAGCGGGAGGTGCTCCGCGCCCGTCCGGTGATCGACCTGCACCGCGTGCCGGTGGGAGAAGGTGCCCCGGCGCGAGTCCTGCCCGGCCAGCCGGACGTCATGCCCCTCGAGCAGCAGGGACCCGAAGGCCAGGGTCTCCCCCAGCGCCCAGTCGACGAGCCCCTCGTCCTGGTAGCGCTGACGGGCACGCACGAAGATGCGCTCGAGCTTCGGGTGACGGGTGAAGCCCTCGGGGAGGTCGAACTGGGCGGCGGCGATGCGATCCAGCCGGGCCCGCTCGACCCCCGTCTCGACGCGTGGCAGCACGCCGCGTTCCACCGGCGCCAGAGCGCGCGGCGGCTCCGGGGGCGTGGCGAGCTTCGTCTCCTCGAACGCGAGCTGCAGCCGCGACTCGTAGTCCTCGAGCGCCTCCTCGGCCTGCTCGAGCGAGATGTCACCGCGGCGGACCAGCGCCTCGGTGTAGAGCTTGCGCACCGAGCGGCTGTCATCGATGAGGCGGTACATCCGCGGCTGGGTGAACGAGGGATCGTCCGCCTCGTTGTGCCCGTGGCGCCGGTAGCACACCAGGTCGATCACGATGTCCCGGTGGAAGCGCTCGCGGTAGGCGAAGGCGAGCCGCGCGACGCCCACGACCGCCTCGGGGTCGTCACCGTTGACGTGCAGGATCGGGGCCTGGACGGTCTTGGCCACGTCGGTGGCGTAGAACGACGAACGCGACGCTTCCGGCGAGGTGGTGAACCCGACCTGGTTGTTGATGACGACGTGGATGGTCCCACCGGTGCGGTACCCACGTAGCTGCGAGAGGTGGAGGGTCTCCACGACCACGCCCTGTCCGGCGAAGGCGGAGTCGCCGTGCATGAGCACCGGCAGGGCCGGGTGGACCCCCTCCTCGCCGCGGTCCGCGATGTCCTGCAGCGCCCGGGCGATCCCCTCCACGACCGGGTTGACGGCCTCGAGGTGGGACGGGTTCGGCGGCAGTCGCAGCGCCACCTCGTTGCCCGCCCTGGACGTGTAGGTGCCCTCGGCGCCGAGGTGGTACTTGACATCGCCGGAGCCCTGCACGGTGTCGGGGTCGATGTGGCCCTCGAACTCCCCGAAGATCTGCCGGTGGGACTTGCCGAGGATGTTCGAGAGCACGTTCAGGCGCCCGCGGTGCGCCATGCCCATGACGATGTCGGTGACGCCGTCGTCGTCCGCCGCGGCCTCGCACAACGCGTCGAGCAGGGGGATGAGCGACTCCGCCCCCTCGAGCCCGAACCGCTTCTGCCCGACGTACTTGGTGTGCAGGAAGGACTCGAAGGCCTCGGCGGCGTTCAGTCGGGACAGGATCCACAGCTGGTCGTCCGCTGAGGTGGCCTGCTCGACCCCCTCGACCTGCTGGCGGATCCAGCGCTTCTGCTCCGGGTCGAGCACGTGGCCGTACTCGATCCCGATCGTGCGGCAGTACGCATCGCGCAGGATGCTCAGGATCTCGCGCAGCGGCAGCCGCCGGTCCTGCCCCCCGACGTCGGTGAGGAACTCGCGGTCGAGGTCCCAGATCGACAGGTCGTAGTAGGTCGGGTCGAGCTCACGGTGGGTGACGACCTCGTCCTGCCGGAGCGGGTCGAGGTCGGCGATCAGGTGGCCGCGGACCCGGTACATGTTGGCGAGCTGGCCGACCTTCATCTGCTTGGTCAGCAGGTCGGTCTCGTCGTCGAGGTGGGTGCTGTCGGTCGACCACCGCGCCGGCTCGTAGGGCAGCCCGAGCGAGCGGAAGACCTCGTCGTAGAACCCGCCCTCGCCGAGGAGGAGGTGGTGTACCCGCTGCAGGTACATGCCCGACTCGGCGCCCTGGATCACCCGGTGGTCGTAGGTGGAGGTCAACGTGATGACCTTGCTGACCCCGAGCTTGGCCACGGTGCGGGGATCGGCGGCCTGGTAGGCGGACGGGAAGTCGATCGTGCCGACACCGAGGATCGCCGCCTGCCCGGCCATCAGCCGCGGGATGGAGTGCACGGTGCCGATGGTGCCCGGGTTCGTGATGGTGATGGTCGCGCCGGCGAACATCGCGGGATCGAGCTTGCCGACCCGGATGCGGCGGATGAGCTCCTCGTAGGCGCGGAGGAACCCCTGGAAATCCAGCGATGCGGCGTCCTGGATGACCGGGACGAGCAGCGACCGGGAGCCGTCGTCGTTCGCAACATCCACGGCGAGGCCGAGCCCGACCTGCTCCTGACGGAGCATCGCCGGCCGTCCCTCGGCATCCTCGGCGTAGATGGTGCGCATCGCCGGGACGGTCTCCAGGGCCTTGACCATGGCGTAGGCGATGAGGTGGGTGAAGGAGACCTTGCCGCCACGGGTGCGACGCAGGTAGTTGTTGAGGATGCGGCGGTTGACCTCGAGCAGCTTCGCCGGCACGTCACGCACCGAGGTGGCGGTGGGGACCCCGAGCGAGGTCTCCATGTTCTCCACGATGCGGGCGCCCACCCCCCGGATCCGCGTGACCTCGCCCTGCGCGGTCTCGGCGTCTGCAGCGGCGGGCTGACGCGGGGCGCGCTGTGCAGCTCCGGCACCGTTGCTGGCGTGGCTCTGCGCTGGCGAGGCACCGCTGGACGGGCGCGGCCCGGTGGTCGGCGCCCCGGGGGGGCGGTAGTCGGCGAAGAACGCCTGCCAACCCGACGACAGCGCGGACGGGTCCTCTTGGTACTGCTCGTAGAGCTCCTCGACGAGCCAGGCGTTCAGCTCGGAGCGCGAACCTGCTGCGGCGGCAACTGCCGCGGCGGAGGAGGAGGACGGGGCGGCCATGGGACCCTCGGCGAGCGGAGCGGTGAAGGAGCGGTGCGACGAGCGTAGGGCCGAACGTCCCGAACACCCACTTCGGGCCCGGGGAGTTCGCCCCGGGCCGGCAGCGGCCGGGCTCGTGGAGGTCCCGGGAACCCCGAGCGCGCC
>JBKHDS010000255.1:0-4000 GCA_046541215.1 Nitriliruptoraceae bacterium | reverse complement strand
GGGCCCCCGACGAGCCGGAGCGCACCCGAACCGCTCCGGTCCAGGCGGTCACCAGCAGCGGGTCGATGTCGAGCTGCGCGGCGATCCGCGCCACCGGGACGCCGGCCCGCCGCAGGGCGCGGGCGCGGGCAGGGCGGGTGTCGTCGGGGTCCTCCTCGACGGGCTCGGCGACCGCCGGGACGACCGAGAGCTCGGGCAGGCTGTCGGGCGCCACGACCCGGCGCGCCCGGGCGGTCAGCGCGAACCCGATCGGCTGATCGTGGTCGGCGCCGGCCGGGTCGGCCGCCCCGTCACGGTCACCCGGTCCGTCCGGCAAGGGCAGCCGCGGCTGCTCCGGACGCGCGAGCGGCAGGCGGTCAACGACGTCCACCGGGGCTTCGGCGGCGTCACTCGGCAGCGGAGAGGTCGGTGCGGTGTCCATGATCGCACCCTACGACCGGGGTGTGACAGCCACGCTGGAGAGGCGACCGCACGCGACGTCACGGCAGCGGCCCGGCCGGATCCCGCTCAGGCGTCGAGGTAGCCGTCGAGGTGGTCGACGTGCCCGGGCCGGCGCAGCTTGGCGAGCGCCTTCGCCTCGATCTGCCGGATCCGCTCGCGGGTCAACCCCAGTGCGGAACCGACCTGCTCAAGCGTGCGCGGCGGCTGCCCGTCGAGGCCGAAGCGGTGCTCGATCACCGCCCGCTCGCGCTCGCTGAGGTCTGCCAGGCACGCCGCGAGATCCTCGCGCAGCAGCAGCTGCGCGGCGGCCTCGAGGGGCTTGGTCGCGTGGACGTCCTCAAGCAGTTCGCCCATCGAGGCATCCCCATCCTCCCCGACGGGCGCGTCGAGGGAGGTCGGGTCGATCCCGAGGTGACGGAACTCGATGATGCGTTCCACGGGCAGCTCCGCGGCCCGGGCGACCTCCTCCAGGGTCGGCTCCCGGCCGAGCTTCTGGACCAGGGAACGCTCCAGCCGGGAGATCCGGTTCATGGTCTCCACCAGGTGGACCGGGATCCGGATCGTGCGTGACTGGTCGGCGATCGCCCGGCTGATCATCTGCCGGATCCACCAGGTCGCGTAGGTCGAGAACTTGTAGCCGCGGGTGTAGTCGAACTTGTCGACCGCGCGGATCAGCCCGAGGTTGCCCTCCTGTATCAGGTCCGGGAACTGCAGCCCACGCCCGAGGTGACGCTTCGCGATCGAGACCACCAGCCGCAGGTTCGCCTCGATCATCTCCATCTTCGCGGCGTGCCCGAGGTGCTCGATGCGGCGCAGCACCCGGCGCTGCGCCACGGTCAGCTCCCGCGGCCCGTCGAGGATGCGGCCGGCAGCTACACCGGCGTCCACCCGTTTGGCGAGGTCGACCTCGGACTCCGGGTCGAGCAGCCCCACCCGCCCGATCTCGTTGAGGTAGAGGCGCACCGCGTCCACGCTCGCCGGTGCATCCGCGGCGACCGACGAGGGGGAGGTCGTCGGCGACCGAGCGCCGTCGTCGATCATCGGGACCGCCGCCCGGCGGAGCTGCTGCCCGAGCCGCTCCAGCTGTCCGGTGCCGAGCCCCGCCGCGTCCACCGCGTGGGCGACCTCGCGTGCGGTCACGAAGCCCCGTCGGGTCCCCTCGGCCACGAGCTCGGCACCGACCTCCGCGGTCAGATCCAGCAGGAGCTCCTCCCGCCCGGGCGCGCTCGTGGAGGGCCGGGCTGCGCTCCCACCGCCCCCGCCCGCCGCCGTGTACCCCGCGTGCACGCCCAAAGGGACCAGCCTCCCTCGGCAACCGCTCGCACCCGATACTACGGAGGGCAGCGTCCGCGGCCGCGAGAACCCCGAGACGCGCACGCGGTGCGCACGCGACGCACACCCTACCCGGGCTGGCCGAGCAGCACCCGGCGGCGGTGCTGGAGCGCCGCCAGGGCCCGCTGCAGCTCGCGCACCCGCTCGGGGTCGGTCGCGTGGTTCAGCCGCGCGAGCTCCTCGCGGAGCTGACCGACCTCAGCCTCGACCCGATCGACCAGCAAGCGACGGATCCGGCCAGCGACGACCGCGTCCCGCACCTCCGGGTCCTCGACCTCCGGGTCGTCCTCCAGGGCGATCGCGCGCACCAGGCCGCGGATCCGGTCGTCCTCAGCGGCGTCCACGATCCGCGTCACCGGTACGCCCACCCCACCGGCGGCCCGTACGGCACGCAGCACCGCGCGGGCATCGGGGTGGGTGAGGTCGTCCTCGACGAGCTCCGCGGCCTCCGGTGGCGCCGCGTCGGGATGCTGGAGCAGCGCACGCAGCCCCGCGCGCTCCAGGCGGGCCCTGGCCACGCTCGGCGGCCGGTCCGGGGCCGTCCCGCGCGCGGGTTCGGTGCGCTGCCCCGTGGCCGCCACCCCCTCGTGGGCGTCGAGCTTGAGTCCGAGCCGGCCGGCGGTCTCGACCACGAACCCGTACGCGTACCCGATGCGCTCGGCGATCTCGGTGCGGGCCCACTCCCGGCGCAGCTCCGGATCGCGCTCCCGGCCGAGGACCGTGAGCGCGTCCCGGAGCGCCGCGGTCCGGCCCCCCTCGCTGGACAGGTCGGCACCGGCGAGGTGGTGGCGGAGCACGAAGGGCACCACCGGGGTCGCCGCGGCCAGCGCGCTGGCCACGCCCTCGGCGCCCACCTCGGCGACGAGGTCGGCGGGGTCGCGGCCCTCAGGCAGGACGAGCACCCGCAGATCCAGCCGGGCACCGTCCCCGTCAACCTCCAGCTCGCGGGCCGCCTCCCAGGCCCGCTCGGCCGCCTTGACCCCCGCAGCGTCGGCGTCGAAGGCGAGCACGATCCGCTGCGCGTAGCGGGCGAGCGTGCGCAGGTGCTCGACGCCGACAGCGGTGCCGCAGGTCGCCACGGCGTTGGCCACACCCGCCTGGTGCAGCGCCATGACGTCGGTGTAGCCCTCGCAGACGAGCACCTGCTCGGCCCGCACGATGTCGGAGCGGGCCTGGCGGATGCCGTACAGCACCCGGGTCTTGCGGTAGAGCGGGGTCTCGGTCGAGTTGAGGTACTTCGGCGGGTCGAACCCGCCGTAGTCCAGCGTCGGCAGGACCCGCCCTCCGAAGCCGATGACGTCCCCGGAGGGATCGTGGATGGGGAACATCAACCGGCCGCGGAAGCGGTCCCGCAGCCCGCCGCGCTCGGTGCGGGCCGACAGCCCGGCGGTGATGAGGTCCTCCTCCGGGATCCCGGCGTCGGCCAGGGCGCGGGTCATCGCGTCGAACCGGTTCGGCGCGTACCCGACCTCGAAGGCCTGCGCGTCGGCGCGGGTGAAGCCGCGCGAGCGGAGGTAGTCGCGGGCGACCTTGCCCTCCTCGGCGTAGAGGCGCTCGACGAGGAAGTCGCGGGCGGCCGCGGTGGCGGCGACCAGCCGGGTCCGCTCCCCCACGGCGCGGCGCTCGCGGGCGCTCATCTGCTCGTAGCGCAACGAGAACCCGGAGCGACGGGCGAGCGCCTCGACCGCCTCCGGGAACTGCAGGCCCTCGATGCGCATGAGGAAGTCGTAGATGTCGCCCGAGGCCCCGCACCCGAAGCAGTTGTAGAAGTTGCCATCGGGGGTCACGGTGAACGAGGGCGTGCGCTCGGTGTGGAAGGGGCACAGACCCTTGAACGACCGCCCCGCCCGCTTCAGCGTCGTGTACTCCCCGACGACCGCGACGATGTCGGCCTGCGCGCGCAGCGCGTCGATGTCGTCCTTGACGATGCGGCCGGCCACGGGCTCAGGTCACGGGTGGGACGGCGACGTCGCCCACGTCGGGATCCAGGTCCGCCAGGAAGGTCCGGATCCGTGCCACCTCGGCGTCCTCACCGATCGCCTCGGCCGCATCCCGCAGGCGGACCAGGCAGGTCAGGAAGGCGCGGTTGCCGGGGACCGACCAGCGCACGTAGCCCCGGCCACCCCACCCGGCGGCACGCAGGGCGTCCAGTCCCCGGTGGTAGCCGACCCGCGCGTAGGCGTAGCGCTCGATGTCGTCCCGGGCGGCCTCAGCCAGCGCCGCCCAG
>JBKHDS010000254.1:0-4002 GCA_046541215.1 Nitriliruptoraceae bacterium | reverse complement strand
GAGCTGCGCAGCTCACGCCTGCGCAGCGTCCACCACCGCCCCGGGCGGAGCCGGTCGGCGCTGTACGACGCCACCCTGGTGATCGGCGAACAGGAGCAGGAGGCCCTCCTGGCGACGCACACCGACGTGCGCGGGTTCCCCGATGAGGCACTGGTGCTCGGGGACGGGGACGTTCAGGCGGCTGTCTGGCGCTTCCCGAACGACCCTTACCTGCCCGGTCTGCCCTCGGCGCTGTCGGCGGAGCGGGTCCGCGAGCTGCTCGATGACCTCGGTGGACCGAGCGGTGGCGTCGCGTTGCGGACCCGGACCTACCGTCCGACCCGCCGCGCGGTCGTCGAGGTGGCGGTGCAGGGTGAGGTCGCCGGACGTATCGCCTACCTAAAGCTCCTCCCGAGCAAGCGCGCCCGGTCCGTCGCTCGCCGGCACCGCACGCTGCTCGCCGCGGGGCTTCCCGTGCCCGGGCTGATCGGGCTCGCCGAGCCGCAGGGCATCGTGGCGCTCGAGGCCCTCGCTGGCCTGACGCTCTCGCAGGCGCTCGCCGCCGACGCGCCCCTGCCGGACCCCGCCGAGCTCCTCACCCTGGCCGAGCGCTTCGCGACGAGCGGTGTGGACGGCAGCCGGGATCCACGCGCCTTCGCCGATCCCGTGCGGCACGTCCCGCTCCTGGCGGCGCAGGTCCCGGAGCGAGCCGAGGAACTGGCCGAGCTCGCCGCCGAGGCCGCGGCGGTGACGGGACCGGTGGTGGGCGTCCACGGTGACCTGCACGCCGGGCAGCTGCTCCTCGGCGCCGACGGTGCCATCACCGGCGTGATCGACGTCGACGGGGCCGGTCAGGGCTACCTCGCCCATGACGCCGGGAACCTGCTCGCCCACCTCGAGGCCTTCGGCGACCTGGATGCGCGTCGCCGCGACCGGACCCACGCCTTCGTCAGCCGCCTCCGCGACGCGTACGCCGAGGTGGTGGACCCCGTCATGCTCGACCGCGCGTCGGCGGCGTCCTGGATCGGGCTCGCGACCGGCGCGCACCGCGCGCGGGAGCAGGGCTGGCGGGACGAGATGGGTCGGCGCATCGATCGGGCCGCGCAACTGCTCGGGCGACGCTGAGCAGCCCTCAAGCCGCGCTCACGGATGCACCCCGTGACCGGATCGGATCACGGGGTGCGGGTCGGCGGCACGCCGGCGCGGGTGTCGGCGGCACCGACCGGAACCGGCGGGCGATCAGTCGTCGTCCTCACCGGCCCCGTCGTCGTCCCCGTCTTCGTCGTCGTCCCCGTCGTCCTCGTCCCCGTCGTCCTCGTCCCCGTCGCCGTCGTCCCCGTCGTCCTCGTCCGAGTCGTCATCTTCGTCGTCGTCTTCGTCGTCGTCTTCGTCGTCGCCCTCGTCTTCATCCCAGTCATCGTTCTCGTCGTCCCCGTCGTCCTCGTCGTCGTCGGCGCTCTCGGCTCCCGTCTCGTCGGGGTCCTCGTCATCCGCGTCGTCGGGCGAGTCGACGGGCGAGCCGGGGGACGGCGCGGTCACCACCGGCGCCTCGTCGGGCGCCGCCCCGGCGGAGGTGGCGGAGCCTGCGGGTTCCTCCTCGTCGGGGCTCGCGACCGAGCGGATCGAGAGCGGGCTGCTGTTCGGGGTCACGACGTCGACCGCCTCGTCGTCCGCGGTCCGCGCCGTCTCCGTGGTCTCCGGCCGGTCGTCCTCGGGCAGGACGACCGGAGGCTCCTCGCTGGTCGCGTCGGTCGTCAGGTCGATCGCGCTCGGCTGGTCGCGAGAGCCGGAGACGGTGCCGGCGAGACCGAAGGCGCCGGCTGCGACCGCAGCGGTGGCCGCAGCGGCGGTCACGACCCGCCAGCGGGACAGGTGCTTCATGTCTCTGCTCCCGTCAGGGCTCCCGTCAGGATCATGGTGTGGGGTCCGGCGGTGCCGTACCGGCTAGCGGCGATCATGGTGGCGGCCGAGCCTGAAGGCGAGGTGGCAGCAACCTGAGAGCTCTCTCAGGTCCCGTGGCCGACGATCGCCGCTCTCACCCGTCCGACGCCGCCGTCACCCGTCCGCACCCTGGCTCGAGAACCACTCCTCGAGGCGGTCGAGGATGCCGGGCTCGCCGTCACGATCACCGTCGAAGAGCCCGCCGAACAGGTCCTCGAACAGTCGCTCCGGGTCCAGGAGCGGCGCTCCGCCCCCCTCGGTCAGCGGCCTGCCACCGATCTCGGTCCGTAACGCGGCGACCTCCGCGCGCAACCCAGCGACCTCGGCCGCCAGCGCGTCCCGGTCGGCCTGCGCCTGTGCGGCCATCCGCCACTGCGCCAGGCCGAGGCCGATGCTCACGAGCAGCGCCAGCACGGCGACCACGCCGACCGTCGCCACCACCCACCGCGGGGTGCCGGTGCTCCCGGCCGGCGGTCCGGGGTCGAACAGCGGTTGGGTCCGGCGCTGGGCCTCGATCGGGTCATCCGCCGCCCACGCAGCGGGCCCGCCGGGAGCTCTGCCGGGGACCTCGGAGCCGCTCATCGCCGCGGGTCCAGGACGAGCTTGCCGATCGTGCTGCGAGCGCGCAGGTCGCGGTGCGCCTCAGCCGCCTCGCTCAACCCGTAGGTCCCTCCGACGATGGGGCGGAGCTCCCCGGCGACCACGAGGTCGAGCAGCTCCCTCAGGGGGGCGGCGAGGTGGCGGTCGGCATCCCGCATCGCGTGTGCGAGCCAGAACCCGACGACCCCACGTGAGCGTGCGAGCAGCGCGCGGGGGTCCACCAGGCTCGGGGCCTCGCGCGAGGCCATGCCGTAGACGACGCACCGGCCGAAGGGCGCGAGCGCGGCGATGCTCGCATCGGTGACCGCACCGCCGGCCATCTCCAGCACGACGTCGACCTTGCCACCGTTCGCCTCCTCGACCGCCCCCTTGAGGTCCTCGACGCGGGAGTCGATGGCGACGTCCGCGCCGAGGTCGAGCGCGAGTCGGCGCTTCTCCTCGCTGGACGCCGCCGCGATCACCCGACCGGCCCCGAAGCGCTTCGCGAGCTGCACCGCGAGGGAGCCGACCCCGCCGGCGGCTGCGAGCACCACGACCGACTCGCCCGGGGCGAGCCGGGCACTGGTGCGCAGCAGGTGCCAGGCGGTCGTGCCCTGCAGGACCAGTGCGAGCGCCGCGCCGTCGTCGACCTCGTCGGGGAGGTCGAAGCTGGTCGCGGTCGGGGCCAGCGCGCGCTCGGCGTACCCGCCGCCCGGCAGCAGGGCCACCACCCGGCGGCCGTCGGGCAGGCGGCCCACCGCTTCGGCTCCGGGCACCAGCGGCAGGGTGGACGGCGCGAGGTAGCTGTCCTCAGCCTGATGGGTGTCGGCGTAGTTGATGCCAGCGGCGTCCACCTCCAGCACCTCGAAGCCTGGCCGTGCGACAGGGTCGGGTTGGTCCTCGACGAGGGTCAGGACCTCCGGCCCGCCGAACCGCGTGATCCGGATCGCACGCATCTTCTCGCCCTCCCGGTGCTCGACCGCTGCTCGCCTCGGAGTGCGACGGTACGCGCTCGTCGGGCAGAGGGCCCGGATCAGGTCAGGTCCGCGACCTCGGCGTCCACGGACGCCAGCAGCGCGTCGGCGTCCAGGCGCAGCGACACCCCATGGGCGCCGGAGCCCACCGTGACCGTGCCGGCACCGGCGATGGTCGCATCGGCCAGGACCGGCAGCTCGCCACGCACCCCGAAGGGCGTGATCGTCCCGCGCTCGTAGCCGGTCACCTCCCGGGCTTCCTCGGCGTCCGGCAGCGACAGCCGCGACACGCCCAGGTGGGTGCGCAGCTTCGGCCAGGACAGGTGCGCGCTGCCGGGCAGCAGCACGAGCAGGTGGTCGTGGGCCGCGCGGCGTACCACGAGGGTCTTCAGCAGCCGGTCGGGTGCGATGCCGAGCCGCGCGGCGGCCTCCTCCAGGCTCCGCGGCCGATCGATCCGGTGCACCTCGAGGTCGAACCCGTCCTCGTGGGCCGCGCTCACAGCGGCCGCGATCGCGGCGGTTCGGGGCC
>JBKHDS010000253.1:0-4013 GCA_046541215.1 Nitriliruptoraceae bacterium | reverse complement strand
CTCGCCGCCGACGCCGAGGTGAGCGACGAGGTCCTGCTCCCCGGGACCGGGCTCGTGGCCGTCGGCTCCTTCACCTTCGAGGCGCGCACGCCCGGCTCCGTCGTGGTGGTCCCCCGGGTGGTGGTCGGGCGCCGCCAGGGCGTGACCTGGCGGACGGACATCACGCCGTCGGACGGACCGACCACCCCGCCCCCTTCGCCGGTGCCGGTGGGGGCGTCGGCACGCCGCCCACGCCGCGACCGTCCGCGCTACGCCGGTTCCTCGCTGCCCGACGTGCACTGGCTCGAGGCGGTCGCGCGTGCCGTGAAGCGCATCCAGGCCGGTGAGGCCGACAAGGTCGTGCTCGCCCGCGACCACGCCGTGTGGTCGCGCGAGCCCTTCGACCGGCTGGACCTGGCCCGCCGGCTGACGGCACGGTTCCCCCGCTGCCACACCTTCGTCGTGGACGGGCTGGTCGGGGCCACGCCGGAGCTGCTGCTCGCCAAGCGGGGCCGCGCGATCACCTCCCGGGTGCTGGCGGGCACGACCGGACGCAGCGCGGACGAGGCGCAGGACGCGGCGCTCGGGGCGGCCCTGCTGGCCTCGGAGAAGGACCGGGCCGAGCATGCCTACGCTGCGGCATCGGTGACCGAGGTGCTCGCGCCGCGCTGCACCGACCTGATCAGGGACCCCGAGCCCCGGCTGCTGCGCCTGGACAACGTCCAGCACCTGGCGACGACCTACCGCGGCCACCTCGAGGAGCCCGCCACCTCGGTGCTGGACCTGGTTGGGGCCCTCCACCCCACCGCGGCCGTCGGGGGCACCCCCCGCGAGGTCGCGCTGCGCATGATCGCGGAGCTCGAAGGCATGGCGCGAGGTCGCTACGCCGCCCCGGTCGGGTGGCTGGACGCCGCGGGTGACGGGGAGTGGGGCATCGCGCTGCGCTGCGCCGAGCTCCAGGGCGCTCGGGCACGGCTGTTCGCTGGGGTCGGCGTGGTCGCCGCCTCCCTGCCGGAGGCCGAGCTCGAGGAGACCCGGCTGAAGCTGAGGGCCATGCAGGCCGTCCTGGATGCCGACGAGCCGCTCTAGCGCGACCGCCCGGCCGCACGTGGCACCGACGGCTCAGCCGCACGGGGCACCGGAGGATCGGGCATGCTGGCACCGACGGCTCAGCCGCGTGCGGCATCCACGGCCGCGTGCACCGCCCTCGTGAGCTCGCGGTGCAGCGCGAGGTTCGCGTCACGCTGGGTGCGCACGTGCACGAGGTGCCGGCCACCCGCCGCGAGCGCCTCGGTGACCACCGGGACCAGCTCGGCGGCGGCGGAGATGGGGTGGTAGCCGAGCCGGTGCAGCCGGGCGAGGTCGGCGAGGTCCCGGCCGTGGGGGGTGCCGAAGACCCGCTCGAAGGAGCCCGGGAAGCCGGCCTGCGGCAGGAAGGAGAAGATGCCACCGCCGTCGTTGTCGACCACGACGAAGGTGAGGTCGACCTCGGGCGCATCGGGCGAGAGCAGGAACCCGCCGGCGTCGTGCAGCAGGGACAGGTCACCGGCGAGGGCGACGACCGGCCCGGTGCTGCCGAGCGCGACGCCGAACGCGGTGGAGACGAAGCCGTCGATGCCCGACGCGCCCCGATTGGCGAGGATCCGCACGCCCGCACGAGGACGGGCGAAACGGTCCAGGTCCCGGATCGGCATCGAGGACGCCACGACCAGGGTCGCCCCCTGCGGCAGCCCGGCCACGAGGTCCCGGGCGGTGCGCGGCTCCGAGGGCCGCTCATCGGCGTCGAGCACGCGGTCGATCGCCGCCGCGGCGAGCCGGTCCAGGCGCGCCCAGCGCTGGCCGTACTCGGAGGAGGTCGGCAGCCCGAGCTGGACCGCGAGCGCGGCGACGGTCGCCGGCACGTCGGCGACGAGCCGCTCGGTGACCGTGCGCTCGGGATCGTCCCAGGCCCCGTCGGCCCCGAGCAGCAGCTGCGGCACCTTCGGGCCGAGCAGCCCTGCCACCTCCCGCGACAGCCCGGTGCGGCCGATGCGCAGCACCAGGTCGGGGGTGAGCTCACGCGCGAGGTCGGGGTGACCGGCGAGCAGCGGCGCGTGGGCGATGACCGTGCCCGCATCGGTCCTCAGCCCCGAGGTCGGCTCGGCGAGCACCGGCCAGCCGGTCGCGCGGGCGAGGTCGTGGACCGCGCTGGCGGCGGCCTCCGCCTCCGCCATCGGGGTGGTGGCACCGACCACGATCAGCCCGCGCTCGGTCGCCAGCAGCCGGCCCGCCAGCCCCCGCAGCTCCTCGTCCTCCAGCCGCCGCGGAGCGACGGTCGTCCGCACCCACGGCCCCCGGTCGGACCGACCGTGCAGGTCCGCGGTGTAGGGGCCGGCAGCACGGGCGCGGCCGTCGTCGGTCAGGGGCACGGTCGGTTCACGGAAGGGCAGGTTGACGTGGACCGGGCCGGCCGGCGCCTGGCCGTCGCCCAGGCTCGCCGCGACCGCACGGCACACCGAGGAGCGCCAGAAGGCGTTCGCGCCGGCACGGTCCTCCGGCACCCCGAGGTCGACCTGCCACCTCGGTGCCCGCCCGAACAGCGCGGCCTGGTCGATGGCCTGGTTCGCGCCCGTGTGGTGCAGCTCCGGTGGGCGGTCGGCGGTGAGCAGCAGCAGGGGCACCGCGCCGGTGTCGGCCTCGACGACCGCCGGGTGGAGGTTGGCGACCGCGGAGCCGCTGGTGACCACGACCGGCGCCGGCCGACGGGTGGCGCGGGCGAGCCCGACGGCGAGGAACCCCGCCGACCGCTCGTCCACCTCGACGTGCAGGCGGATGCGCGGCTCGTCGTGCAGGGCCATGGCCAGCGCCGTCGAGCGCGACCCCGGTGCGAGCACCGCGTCCGTCACCCCGCACCGGGCCAGCTCGTCGACGAGGACCAGGGCGAGGGCGTGGGAGGGGTTGGCGGCGTCCACGGCTCAGCGTCCCGTCGCGGGGGTGTCGGGAGCAGGAGCGCCCGGCTGGTCGGGGGCTTCGAGGTGGCGGGCGGCCAGTCCGAGGCGCTCGAGCAGTTCCGCGGCCACGTCGGGCCCCGGCTCGTGCTGGGTGAGCAGCGCCGGATCGGGCGCGATGCGGCGGGGCTCGAGCGCACCGTCGACGGGGGCGAGTGGGCGGTCGGTGACGTCGCTCGCCAGCAGGGCGGCGGTTCCCAGGCCGCAGTCGTAGGGCAGCTCGGGCAGCGCCGCCGCGAGCGCCACGCCGGCGGCGAGCCCGACCGAGGTCTCCAGCGCCGAGGACACCACCGCCGGCAGCCCGGCAGCGGTCACCACCTCAAGGGCTCGGCGCACACCGCCGAGCGGCTGCACCTTGACGACGATGATGTCAGCGGCGTCCAGCCCGGCGATGTGCCGCGGATCCTCGGCGGTGCGGACCGACTCGTCCGCGGCGAGCGGCACCCCGACCCGTCCCCGGACCTCGCGCAGTTCCGGCAGGGTGCGACAGGGCTGCTCGACGTACTCGAGCCCGCCCGCCGCCCGGTCGAGCCGGGCGATGGCGAGCACGGCGGTCGCGACGTCCCAGGCCGCGTTGGCGTCGATGCGGATCCGACCGGCGGGGCCCAACGCGTCGCGGACGGCCGCGACCCGCGCCACGTCGGCCGCCAGGTCCTGGCCGGGTTCGGCGACCTTGACCTTGGCGGTCCGGCACCCGGCGGCACGGACCAGCGCCGCCGCGTCCGCCGGCTCCACGGCCGGCACCGTGGTGTTCACCGGGACACGGTCCCGCACCGGCGCCGGGAACGGCTCGGTCGCGGCCTCGAGCGCGGCGGCGAGCCAGCGCGCCGCGTAGGCCGGTCCGTACTCCGGGAAGGGTGACCACTCCCCCCAGCCGGCCGGACCGTGCAGCAGGACGGCGGTGCGCTCGGTGACCCCTCGGAAGCGCCGCCGCAGCGGCACCTGCACGACCCGCAGCGCGTCGACTCCCGGCGCGTTCATGCCGCGCCCCCCGGGTCGAACGCCGCGACGACCGCCCGCCTGACGGCGTTGCCCTCGAACCCGATC
>JBKHDS010000252.1:0-4018 GCA_046541215.1 Nitriliruptoraceae bacterium | reverse complement strand
TCCAGGAGGACGCGGCATTCCATCGGTCGGCATCGTCCGCACCCCCCCCGTCCGGCCCCCCGACCGCACGGAAGCGGCCGGCACCTGCCCGCCTAACACTAGACGTTCACTTCCGGTGATGGCGTGGGGTCGCGTCGACCTCGCTGACGTGCGACAGCCGTCCCGATCCGGGATATCTCCAGACACCCCAGTCAGCGGCGGGGACCGCCCCTGTCCCTCCGGTGGACAGCATGTCGCACCTTCGGTGCACGGTGATCCGACGACACCGAACGAAGGAGCCTGCCATGGCCGACGTGGCCGCCGTCCCGCCCCCTCCACCGCAGCCGGACACGGCGGCTCCCAGCAGACCGTGGTACCGGCGCTGGTGGGGCATCACGCTGATCGCGGTGTTCGCCCTGATCCTGCTGTCCGCCATCGCCGGTGGCGGCGACGACGCAGACGAGGACCTCGAAGGCGACGACCTCGCCGTGAGCGACGCCACCGACGAGGAGCCGGAGCCCGAACCGGAACTGGAGCCGGAGCCCGAACCAGAGCCGGAGCCGGAGCCCGAACCCGAGCCGGAGCCCGAGCCGGAGCCGGAGCCGGAGCCCGAACCAGAGCCCGAACCGGAGCCCGAACCGGAGCCGGAGCTGACCGCCGGACAGGCGAACGCGCAGCGGTCCGCCCGCGACTACCTCGGCTTCACCAACTTCTCCCGCGAAGGCCTCATCGACCAGTTGGAGTTTGAGGGCTACAGCAACGCCGACGCCACGTTCGCGGTCGACAGCCTCACCGTCGACTGGACGGAACAGGCCATCGGCTCCGCGGAGAACTACCTCGACATGAGCCCGTTCTCCGCCTCCGGGCTGGTCGACCAACTGGAGTTCGAAGGCTTCACCACCGAGCAGGCAAGCACCGCTGTCGACAGCCTCACCGTCGACTGGAACGAGCAGGCCGCGCGGTCCGCGCAGAGCTACCTGGACATGACCGCCTTCTCGCGGTCCGGCCTCATCGACCAGCTGGTGTTCGAAGGCTACACCCTTGAACAGGCCACCTACGGCGTCGACCAGGCCGGCCTCTAGCCCTTGCCGGGGCGGGACCGGGAAAGGGCCCCGCCCCCGGCGGCCGCTGCAGGTCGGTCAAGGGACAGCCGTCCAGATCCTGGACGGCGACCGGGCGCCGGTTCTCAGCCCGCGACGCGTGACGTCAGCGACCCGCTGTCTGGTCTCCCCGTAGGCGGACGAGAACCTCCGATACCTTGCGATACCTGCCGATACGATGCGAGAACCGTCGCCACCCTCGCGAGGGGATAGCCGTGCCGGACCCGTTCAAGACCGGGGCATCGTCCCCGCTCGGCACCTCACCGTTCAAGCCTGGTGCAGGCAAGGTCCCACCGGCGTTCGGTGGCCGCGATGAGCCGCTGCTCACGGCCAAGGCGATGGTCGACCGGCTCGCGGTGCCCTCCGACCCCGTCGCGATGCCGCTGCTGCGTGGCGTCCGCGGGGTGGGCAAGACCGCGCTGATGGCCTACGTGCGGCATCACGCTGTCCGTGTCGGAGCCGTCGCGTTGCACATCGAGGCTGACCCGTCCGACACGGATCTCGTCGCGACCTGCCAGGCGTTGAGCCGCGACGCCGCGCCGCTTGCGTCCGCCGGTCGCGACCTCGCACGCCGTTTGTCGTCGCTGTCGATCACCAAGGCAGAGGTCGCGTTCCACCCACCCGGAGAACGTGCCGAGGCCAACCTCGAGGCGCTCATCCACGACCTGGTGCTGCTCGCCGACGCCGCCGGCCGTGGCCTGATGCTCACCGTCGACGAGGTCCACGAGGCGGAGGATCTGCTGCTGCGGCCGCTGGTGCGCGCCATCCACCGCCACGCGCAGGACTCCCGGCCGTTCGGGGTGATGCTCTCCGGGTTGCCGGGCGCTGCCGACCGGCTGCTCACCGAGGGACAGACCTACACCGAGCGGCTCACCAGCCACGATCTCGGGATGCTCGACCTGCTTGGGGTGGCCGAGGCGTTGCGCGAGCCGTTCGTGGACGACGCGGGCGTGGACGTCGATGAGGAGGTGATCGACCACGTGCACGCCGACAGCGGCGGCTACCCCTACTTCGTGCAACTGTGGGGCGAGGCGCTGTGGGACGTGCTGCCTGCGCGGCGAGGCGTGCGCCTCGCTGACGCCGTCCGCGCCCAGCGTGCCGTCGACGTCCGCCGCGACGACTTCTTCGGGCGCCGCTGGCGGCGTTTCCCGACCGGTCGGGCCCGCGCCCTCGCACGCGAGCTCGCCCGCCAGGGCGGGACCGCCCGGATGTCCGACCTCGCGCGTGGCCTGGGCTACGCCTCGCAGCGGGTGCTGTCCGACCCGCGGGCCACGCTCATCGCGGGCGGGCACCTGTACTCCCCGGCGTACGGTCGGGTGGCGTTCACCGTCCCAGGGTTCGATTCGTGGCTCCTCGCTCAGCCCGACGACGACGCATGACCACGGCCGTCCCGCCGTCGGGCTAGCTCACGGGCCGTCCGGGACGTCCTCGCCCGACGCAGCGTCCTCCGTGGAGGCCGAACCACGGCCGTCCGCGAGGACGCCGCAGGCCGGTCCGTCGACCGGGAGCCAGACGGTGAAGGTGGTCCCGTGCCCCGGCTCGCTGGAGACGGTCACGCTCCCGTCGTGGGCCTGCACGAGCGAGCGGCTGATGGCGAGCCCCAACCCGGTGCTCGGCTCACCATCGGTCCCGGACCGGTGGACCCGGGAGAAGGGCTCGAACAGCAGGTCGAGCTCGGCTTCCTCGATGCCGAGCCCCTGGTCCGCCACCTCGATCATGACCTGCCCGCCCCGCCTGATGGCCCGGAGCAGCACCGTCCGGGCACGGTCGCGTGGGGTGTACTTGACCGCGTTGGCCACGAGGTTGTCGAGCACCTGCTCGATCCTCGCGGCATCCAGGCACGCCATCAGCGGCGCCGGTGGGAGCTCCACCTCGATGCCGATGCCCTTGCGGCTCGCCGGTGCGCGGTGGGTCTCGGCGACCCGCTCGAGCAACCGCCGCACGTCCACCTCCGACAGCGACAGCGTCATCGCACCGCGCTCGAGCACGGCGGCGTCGATGAGGTCGTCCACCAGGTTCAGCATGCGCCGCCCCTGCATCTCGATCCGCTCGAGCAGCAGCAGGTCCTGTGGCTCGACGCGGTCGGCGAGGGTGCGCTGGAGCACCTCGCTGAACCCGATCACCATGCCCAGCGGGTTGCGCAGGTCGTGCGCGACCATCGACAGGGTGAAGCTCTGCTGCTCGTTGATGGCCGCGAGCCGCGCCTGCTGCTGTGCCATCTCGCGGAGCAGGTCGGCCAGGTCGTTGTTGGCCGCGCTGAGCGCGAAGAGCACCGCCCCGGTGTCGGCGGGGGCGGGCGGGACTCGTTCGGTCTCGTCACGGCGCGCCATCAGCGGTCCCCCCTGCCCTTCGTGCGCAGCAGGCGGGTCGCCTCCTCCACGGCGCTGCGGGCGTCGGGCGCGGTCCCGTCGGCGCCGACCTGCCGCCACAGGTCGGTCACCTGCAGGAAGGGCCGCCCACCGACCAGGACGATCGTGTCGCTTCCGGCATCCCGGAGCGCCGTGATGGACGCTCGGACCTGCTCGACGTGCGTCGGCAGGGTCGCGGAGATGGCAAGCACGTCCGGCGCGGTGTCCACGACCAGGGCCACCAGCTCCTCCACCGGCGTGTTGGCGCCGAGGAAGGTGCTCTCCCACCCGCGCAGCTCGAACAGGTCCGCGAGCATGCGGGCGCCGACCTCGTGCAGGTCGCCGCCCACGCTCGCGACCACGATGCTGCGGCCGTTGCGGGGGCTCATGAACAGCTGCGGGTACAGCTGGGCGATCGCGAGCTGGGTGGTGGCGGTGGCCAGGTGCTCCTGCGCGATCGAGATCTCACCGACCTGCCAGCGGCGACCGACCTCACGCAGCGTGGGGGCGAGGACGTCGAGGTAGAGATCCTCCAGGGGCATGCCGCCCGCCACGGCCTGCGTCACCAGCCGGACGGCACCGGCCCGGTCG
>JBKHDS010000251.1:0-4038 GCA_046541215.1 Nitriliruptoraceae bacterium | reverse complement strand
CCGCCGCGGTGGCCGCTCGGGCCGTGCCGCAACCGCGGGCGGGCGCGGCGAAGGGTGCCGGATGACCGATCGGGCAGGCGTGCGGCCCCTCGCTGCGCTCTGGCTGGCGCTCGCGCTGTGGGCCTGCGGACCGGTCGCACCGACGCAGGAGGCGAGCCCGGACGAGGCCGGCACCGCGCCCGACGTCGACGCCCCGCCGGGGTCCCCGACCGTCGACGCCCCGCCGGAGTCCCCGACCGTCGACGTCCCGCCGCTGCACCCGGCCGTCGATGGGCTGCCAGCGACCACGGTGGTGCTGGAGGGCAGCGAGCGCGTCGAGGTGGCCGCCCGGGTCGCGTCGGACGACGCCGGTCGGCGGCGCGGGCTGATGGAGGTCGAGGACCTCCCGGACGGCGAGGGGATGCTGTTCCTGTTCGAGGAGGAACGGACGAGCGGGTTCTGGATGTGGAACACCCGGATCCCGCTGGACATCGCCTTCGCCGGGCTCGACGGGACCGTGCACACCATCGCGACGATGGTCCCGTGCGAGGCGAGCGACCCGGGCGAGTGCCCGATCACCGCACCGGAGGAGCCCTACGTGACCGCCCTCGAGGTCCCCGCCGGCTGGTTCGACCGGGTCGGCATCGGTCCGGGGTCGACCCTGCGGTGGAGCGAGCCGCAGCCGCCCGGCTCGTGACCGGCGCCGCTTCGATCGACGCCACTTCGACCGACGACCACGGAGTTCACCCATGGATGTCGCCTTCCTCGGCCTCGGCGCCCTGGGCCGCCCCATGGCGGCCAACCTCGCCGCAGCCTTCCCGACCCACATCTGGAATCGGACCTCCGCGGTCGCGTACGACCACGCCGCCGAGACCGGCGCCACCATCCTCGGCCGTCTCGAGGACCTGCCGCAGGTAGCGGTGGTCTGCTCCTGCCTGCCGACCGACCGTGAGGTCGCCGAGGTGGTGGAGATGGCCGCCCCGGCGCTACGACCCGGCATGATCTGGCTGGACCACACCTCGGGCGCCCCCGACGGGGCCCGCGAGGTCGCGGCGCGGCTCGGCGGGCTCGGGGTGCGCTACCTCGACGCCCCCGTCTCCGGTGGCATCGCCGGTGCCGTGGCGGGCACGCTCACGGTCATGGTCGGGGGGGACGCGGCGGCGCTCGAGGAGGTCCGGCCGGTGCTGGACGCCGTGGCGGCTCGGGTCGTCCACGTCGGAGGGGTCGGCGCGGGCATGGCGGTGAAGGCCGTCAACAACGCGCTGCTCGCCACCTCGCTGTGGGCGGCGGGGGAGGGCCTGCTCGCCCTGGCGGCCATCGGGGTGGACCCGCGCCGAGCGGTCGAGGTCATCGCCACCTCCACCGGGCGTTCCTTCGCGATCGAGGAGCTGATCCCCACGCGTGTGCTCGACCGCAGCTTCCCGCACACCTTCGCGCTGGACCTGCTGGCCAAGGACGTCCGTCTCGCGGCGGACGTCCTCGCCGGCTCGGGGGTGGACGGTGAGGTGCTCGCGCTGGTGGAGCGTCTGACGAGCGCCGCCGCCGAGGCACTGCCGGGCGCCGACCACGTGGAGCTGCTGCGGGTGCTCGAGCGAGCGTCGGGCATCGAGCTGTCCTCGGTAGAGTGAGACCGACGGCGGAGGACGTCCGGGAGGCGGCACGATGGCGGCGTGGCAGGTGGTCCTCATCGCGGTGGTGGTCCTGCTGCCGCTTCTCCTGCTCGTCGGCCAGCACCCGGCTCGCGAGCGCTTGAGCGCGCGAGGGGTCCCGCTGGGTCGCGCGTGGCGGCCGGCGCCGCTCCCGCCGCCAGCGGAGGACGAGCACCACTGACGGTCCGGGCCCCGCCGACCAGGCGATGACGTCTCACGGGTCGGCTGCCGTGGACGTTTCCGCGCGCATCGAGACGGCCTGTGCAAGAACCTGATGCGTAGCGGCTCAAGCTAGTTGAGCCCTTTGGGTTCACAGGGCTTGTGTGTGCGGCGGAAGGGCGTATCTTCGTGGTCGAGAACGCACCGACCCACCCACCGCCTCGACCCGCCGGGACCCGCCTGGCGCCGCGAGGCCAAGCAGCGAAGGAGCCCCGACATGGCCAAGGCCGTCGGCATCGACCTCGGAACCACCAACTCCGTCGTGTCCGTGATGGAGGGCGGCGAGCCCACCGTGATCGCCAACGCCGAGGGTGCGCGGACGACCCCCTCGGTCGTGGCGTGGTCCAAGTCCGACGAGGTGCTCGTCGGTGAGGTGGCCAAGCGGCAGGCCGTCACCAACGCGGACCGGACCGTGCGGTCCGTCAAGCGGCACATGGGGACGAACTGGACCACCGACATCGGTGGCAAGGCCTACACGCCCCAGGAGATCTCCGCCCGCATCCTCATGAAGCTCAAGCGTGACGCGGAGGCCTACCTCGGCGACCAGGTCACCCAGGCCGTCATCACCGTGCCCGCCTACTTCGACGACGCCCAGCGCCAGGCCACCAAGGAGGCCGGGGAGATCGCCGGGCTCGAGGTGCTGCGTCTGGTCGCCGAGCCCACCGCGGCGGCGCTCGCCTACGGGCTCGAGAAGGACGATGAGCAGACCGTGCTCGTCTTCGACCTCGGCGGTGGCACCTTCGACGTCTCGGTCCTGGAGATCGCCGAGGGCGTGTTCGACGTCAAGTCCACCGCCGGTGACTCCCACCTCGGCGGGGACGACTGGGACCAGGCCCTCATCGACTGGATGCTGACCACCTTCAAGAACGAGCAGGGCGTCGACCTGTCCAAGGACAAGATGGCGATCCAGCGGCTGAAGGAAGCGGCGGAGAAGGCGAAGATCGAGCTGTCCTCCTCGCAGGAGACCTCGATCAACCTGCCCTTCCTGACCGCCACCGACGCCGGCCCGCTGCACTTCGAGCAGACGCTCAGCCGGGCCCGCTTCAACGAGCTGACCGCCGATCTGCTCGCCAGGGTCAAGGGACCGTTCGAGCGTGCCCTCAAGGACGCCGGCGTGTCGGCGTCGGGGATCGACCACGTGATCCTCGTCGGCGGCTCGACCCGTATCCCGGCCGTCCAGGAGCTCGTCAAGGAGCTGACCGGCGGCAAGGAGCCCCACAAGGGCGTCAACCCCGACGAGGTCGTCGCGATCGGCGCGGCGCTGCAGGCCGGGGTGCTCAAGGGCGACGTCAAGGACGTGCTGCTGCTCGACGTCACGCCGCTGTCGCTCGGCATCGAGACCAAGGGCGGGATCACGCACAAGCTGATCGAGCGCAACACCACCATCCCGACCAAGCGCTCCGAGGTGTTCACCACCGCCGACGACAACCAGCCCTCGGTCGAGATCCACGTGCTGCAGGGTGAGCGGCAGTTCGTCAGCGACAACAAGACGCTCGGCAAGTTCATGCTCACCGACATCCCGCCGGCGCCGCGCGGCCTGCCGCAGATCGAGGTGACCTTCGACATCGACGCCAACGGCATCGTGCACGTGTCCGCGAAGGATCTGGGCACGGGCAAGGAGCAGTCGATGACGATCACCGGCGGCTCGGCCCTGCCGAAGGACGACATCGAGCAGATGATCAAGGACGCCGAGGCGCACGCGGAGGAGGACCGCAAGCGCAAGGAGGCGGTCGAGACCCGCAACCAGGCGGACACGCTCGTCTACCAGACCGACAAGACCTTGAAGGAGCACGGCGAGAAGGTCGACGAGGCCACCCGTGCGCAGATCGAGGAAGCCGTCAGCGAGCTGAAGAAGGCGCTCGAGGGTGACGACATCGAGGCGGTCAAGGCCAAGATGGAAGCCGTCGCCTCCAAGAGCCAGCAGCTCGCCCAGGCCATCTACGCCGCCTCCCAGGACGCCGGTCCGGCCGACGCCCAGCCTGAGGGCGCCTCCGCCGCCTCCTCCGACGAGGATGTCGTCGACGCGGAGATCGTCGACGAGGGCGACGAGGAGCAGAAGGCCGGCTGAGACGCCGTCGCGGCTGGCACGCACCGGTCGCGCCGGCACGCCCCACCCCCGTTCCACCCACCCCCTGAGATCGACCACCGCACCACGAAAGGAGAGAGCAATGACACAGCTGACCACCTACCA
>JBKHDS010000250.1:0-4041 GCA_046541215.1 Nitriliruptoraceae bacterium | reverse complement strand
ATCACCGACCTGACGGGTGCTGACCTGCGGCCCGACCGCGACCACCGTCCCGGCACCCTCGAGCCCGAGCCCGGCGGGGAGCTCGAGGTCGTAGGCACCGGAGCGCTGGTAGGTATCGATGAAGTTCACCCCCGCGGCAGCGACGTCGACGAGCACCTCGTCGGGACCCAGATCCGGGGTCGGGACCTCAGCGACCTCGAGGACCTCCGGACCTCCGTGCTCGGTCACCTGGATCGCGCGCATGGTCGCTCCTGATCGCTGGGGCCCTCGGCCAGGGGTCTGCTCCATCGACGGTAGTCCCTCGACCGGGCGGCGCACCGACCCATCGGTCGGCGGGCACGCCGCGGCCGTCCGAGGGCAGCAACCCGGACCGGGGTGGTCGTCGCGCGCGTCGGTGACGTAGCCTCGCCGCAGCCGTGCCGTTACGGCGACCAGGAGCCCGACCGTGCCCTCATCCTTCGCGGACGTCGCGGACGTCCGGGCGCGGCTGGAAGCGGTCGGCTACCTCGTCGATACCTCGATCGAGACGGTGGTGCTGCTCGCCGATCGGCTGGGCAAGCCGATCCTGGTCGAGGGACCGGCCGGCGTGGGCAAGACCGAGCTGGCGAAGGCGATCGCCGCCGCGACCGAGGCCGAGCTCGTCCGCCTGCAGTGCTACGAGGGGCTGGACGAGGCGCGCGCGCTGTACGAGTGGAACTACCGCAAGCAGTTGCTGCGGATCACCCACGCCCGCGGCAGCGAGCTCGGTGGCGGCGAGGCGTGGGACGAGGTCGAGGACGACCTGTTCAGCGAGCAGTACCTCCTCGAGCGACCGCTGCTCAAGGCGCTGCGCAGCGAGGATCCGGCCGTCCTGCTCATCGACGAGGTCGACAAGGTGGACCTCGAGTTCGAGGCCCTGCTGCTGGAGATCCTGTCGGACTTCCAGGTCACGATCCCGGAGCTCGGCACGGTCCGCGGCACACGGCACCCGATGGTCGTGCTCACCTCCAACGGCACCCGGGAGCTGTCCGAGGCGCTGCGCCGGCGCTGCCTCTACCTCCACCTCGACTACCCCACGCCCGAGCGCGAGCGCGACATCGTGCAGCGCCACGTCCCCGGGGCTCCTGACGTGCTGACCCTGCAGCTCGTCGAGGTGGTGCGCTCCCTGCGCCAGCTGGACCTGCGCAAGGCCCCCTCGGTCTCCGAGACCCTGGACTGGGTGCGCACGCTGCTCACCCTCGACCTCGAGGTGTTGGACGAGGCGGCCCTCGAGCGCACGATCGGCGTCGCGCTCAAGCACCACCTGGACGTCGAGCGGGCGCTCGCCCACCTCACCAGACCGTCGAGACGGCAGGGCGCGCACCCGTGACGGGACCCGCGCCGGGTACGGCTCCGCCTGCCAGCGTCGACGAGCCGATGGCCGCCGACCGCCGCACCCTGTCCATCGCGGCGCTCGCCATGGCCCTGCTCATCCTGATCGGTGTCGTCAGTGGGGCGGTGTTCGCCGGCTCGGCCTGCGACGACATCGGCCCGCGCCCGGTGGCTGCTCCGGTGGCTGGGGATGCGGCTTCCTTGGCTGCGGTCCTCCCCGCCCTCGATCGCGACACGCGCTCGGCCTGGCAGGAGCAGCTGGAGGTGCTGGAGACGGCGCTCGGTCCGGTGGTCGGTCTGGCGGATGCCGACGGCACGGCCCGGCTGCGGTCGTCGAGCCTCGGCCCCGTCGCCGTGGGGGAGTCGGTCGTGCAGCTCGACGCCTCCGGCTCCCGGGTGCTCGACGCCGTCGCGGTCGGCTCCGGCACCGTGGTGGGCGGCGGTGACCACCTCTACACCCTGGCGCTGCCGAACCCGTTGACGGGCCAGGTCGACGCGCTCCAGCCACTGGACGCGGATCTCGGCGGCCTCACCTGCGTGGACACCGCGCTGGTCGGCAGCCCGCTCGCCTTCCACCTCGATGCGACCGACGGCCAGCTGCTGCTCCTGCGGCTCGAGGAGGACGGCGACGACGCCGAGCTCGAGCTGCGCGACCCGGTCGCCGGCCGGGTGTGGGGGAGCGACCTCGACCTGCCGGACGCGCCAGCTGGTCTCGCCGGATCCCGGCTGACCGCGGGACTCGGGTCCGAGGTGATCGTGACCGCGACGCGCACGGGGCCCGAGGACACGGCGCCGGTGCTGACGGCGGTCGAGCGCTCGGACGGGACGCCGAGGTGGCAGGTGACCCGGGACGAGCTGGCTGCGGCCGGGATCGCGCTGCCGGACGACGGACCGACCCGCGCCGAGGTGCACGCCGTCGGCTCGGAGCTGGGGCTGGTGGTCCTCACGGACGCCACCGCGACCGGGCAGCCGGACGAGGCGGCCGAGCGGGACGCGCTGAACGCCCGACGGCAGGTGCTCGTCACCGTCGCGCTCGCCGATGGCGAGGTGCGGTCCTGGTCCACCCTGCCGGTGGCCGAGCGGGTCGTGGCCGCGGCGACGTCGCACGCCGGGGCGGTGTTCGTCACCGTCGACGTCGGCGGGGGCCGGACCGCGGTCCGGGAGCTCGATGGCAGCGAGGTCCGGATGATCGTCGAGACACCGCTGCGCGGGGCGGTGCTGAGCGAGCTCGACCGCGTCGTCGCGGCGTCCGACGGCGTGGTCGGCACGGCGGCGCAACCGCTCCCCGGTGGGGTGGCGACCCTTCGCGACGGTCGGCGCGTCGCGGCCTCAGGGGGTGCGGTGCTCGTCCTGCCACCGGCCGACGCGGAGGACGAGACGGCGGTGGTCGAGGTGGAGCTCCCCGCCGCTGCGGTCGCCGCCCAGGGGGATGGCGTGAGCCTGCTGCTGCTCGGCCCCGACGAGGCCCGCGTGGTCGTCACCCTCGGCGGCTGAGCGGTGGCGGCCGGGCAGGCGCTGGTCGACCGGGTGCTCGCCCTGGTGGTGGCGTTGCGCCGAGCCGGGCTGCCTGCTGCTCAGGCGGGCGCGATCGACGCGGTCCGGGTGCTGAAGGCGATCGACCTCGCGGATCGGGACCAGGTCCGCGAAGCGCTCGCGGCCGTGATGGTCTCGGCGCCGAGCCAGCGGTCCACCTTCGACGAGCTCTTCGACCTGTACCTGCCCGCGCACCCGTCCGGGTCCGTGTGGGGGGACGACCTGGATGCGGACGGCTCGGACAGCGGCGAGGTGCTGGTAGGCAGCACGGAGGAGGAGGTGCTCGAAGCGCTGCGCTCCGGGGACCGGACGGCGATCGCCCGGGCGGCGCGCCGGGCGGTCGAGCAGCACGGGCGGGTGGAAGGCCGGGACGGGCGCGTCACCTACTTCCAGTACCGGGTCCTGCGAGCCCTGGACCTGCCAGGGCTGGTCGCGGCGCTGCTCGAGGCGGACCAGGAGGAGGTGGAGGCACGCGGCCCGCTTCAGGAGCGGCTGCTGCGTGAGCGGTTCGAGGAACGGGTCCGTCAGTTGCGGCGGGAGATCGACGTGGCCATCCGCCAGCACGCCGTCGAGGACCGCGGCCTCGAGCAGGTCGCCGCACGGGTCGTGCGACCTCCGATCGAGGAGCGCGACCTGTTCGCCCTCACGCGCGAGGAGCGGGCCGAGCTGCAGACCCAGCTCCGGCCGCTAGCGCGCAAGCTCGCGACCCGGGTCGCCGCCAAGCGCCGTCCGGGGCGTGACGGCCGGCTCGACGTGCGCCGCACCGTCCGCCGGTCGCTGCTCACCGGGGGGGTGCCGGTCGATCCGGTGTTCCGGCCCCGCCGGCCGCACAAGCCCGAGCTCGTGCTGCTGTGCGACGTGTCGGGGTCGGTGGCGTCCTTCTCGCGGTTCACCCTGCAGCTCGTCCACGCTCTGCAGGAGCGGTTCACGACCGTGCGCTCCTTCGCGTTCATCGACGAGCTCGACGAGGTGACCCGGTGGTTCCGGCAGGGGGACGCGGAGGAGGCGGCGCGCCGGATGCTCGTTGAGGCGGAGCTGGTCCACCTCGACGGGCACTCCGACTACGGCCGGGCGCTGTCGCGTTTCCACCTCACCCACCTGGAAGCCGTCACGTCGCGCGGCACCGTGCTCGTGCTCGGCGACGCGCGCAACAACCAC
>JBKHDS010000249.1:0-4051 GCA_046541215.1 Nitriliruptoraceae bacterium | reverse complement strand
CCTTGTCGCCCCGACCGGACATGGTCAGCACGACCCGCGCGCCCTCGCCGAGGTGGTCGCGGCCGTGGCGCAGCAGCCAGCCCACCGCGTGCGCGGGCTCCAGCGCCGGGATGATCCCCTCGAGCTCACAGGTGCGCCGGAAGCCGTGCAGGGCGTCGTCATCGGTCGCGGCGAGGTAGGTGCCGCGGCCGGTGGAGGCCAGGTAGGCGTGCTCGGGACCCACCCCGGGGTAGTCGAGGCCCGCGGAGACCGAGTGCGCCGGGCGGACCTGCCCGTCGTCGTCGACCAGGGCGATGGAACGGGAGCCGTGCAGGACCGCCTCGCGACCCTCCGCCAGGGTCGCGGCCGAGCGGCCCGATCCGACCCCCTCCCCCGCAGCCTCGATACCTATGAGCTGCACGCCCTCGACGTCGATCCACTCGGCGAAGGAGCCGATCGCGTTCGATCCCCCGCCGACGCAGGCGATGACCGCGTCGGGCACGCCGCCGGCCTGGGTCGCGAACTGCTCGGTGGACTCGACCGAGATGATGCGCTGCAGCTCACGGACGATGGTCGGGAAGGGGTGCGGCCCCATGGCCGAGCCGATGAGGTAGTGGGTCGTGTCCACGTTCGTGACCCAGTCGCGCATGGCCTCGTTGATGGCATCCTTGAGGGTGCGGGTGCCCGACTCGACCGGCACGACCTCGGCACCGAGCAGCTGCATGCGCACGACGTTGAGGCGCTGGCGCCGGCAGTCCTCGGCGCCCATGTAGACCGTGCAGGCGAGCCCGAACAGCGCCGCGGCGGTCGCGGTGGCCACGCCGTGCTGGCCGGCGCCGGTCTCCGCGATGAGGCGGGGCTTGCCCATCCGGCGCGCCAGCAGCGCCTGGCCGACGACGTTGTTGAGCTTGTGGGAGCCGGTGTGGGCGAGGTCCTCGCGCTTGAGCCACACCTCCACCCCGGCCTCCTGTGAGAGCCGCCTGGCCCGGTACAGCGGGGTCGGTCGGCCGCCGTAGGTGCGGCGCAGCTCGTCGAGTTCCGCGGCGAAGGCCGGGTCGGCCTGCGCGTCCCGCCACGCCTCCAGCAGCTGCGCCAGCGCGCCGGAGAGCGCCTCCGGGACGTACTGGCCACCGAAGGCCCCGAAGTAGCCCTCGCGGTCGGCGGGGGGCACGGCTGCCTGGTGGACGGTCGTGGGCATGGGAACCTCCCGCGCTCAGCGGTCTCGGTCGGTGGGGTGGGCCGGGCCCGTCGACGCGCCAGCCGCGACCAACGCCGCGACGGCAGCCCTCGGGTCGGCGGCGCGGACGAGGTGCTCGCCGACGAGCACGGCATCGGCACCGGCCGCATGCGCCTGTGCGACCGCGTCCGGGGTGGCGATGCCGGACTCCGCGACGGCCAGCACGCCGGGCGGGAACGCCGGACGCAGCCGTGCGAAGGCGTCACGGTCCACGGCGAAGGTCCGCAGGTCCCGGGCGTTCACGCCGATGATGCGGGCACCGGCGGCCGCAGCCCGCGACAACTCGATCTCGTCGTGCACCTCGACGAGCGCGTGCAGGCCGGCCTCCTCGCACGCCGCCAGCAGGGTGGCGAGCGCGGGGTCGTCGAGGGCCGCCACGATGAGCAGGACCGCGGCGGCCCCGCACGCGCGGGCCTCCCAGACCTGCGAGACGTCGACCAGGAAGTCCTTGCGCAGCGCGGGGATGCCGAGCGCCGCGACCGCGGCGAGGTCGTCGAGCGACCCGCCGAAGCGGCTCGGCTCCGTCAGGACCGACACCGCCGCGGCACCGCCGTCGCGGTAGCTCGCCGCCTGCGCGGCCGCATCGAGGTCGGGTGCGATCGGCCCCCTCGACGGTGAGGCGCGCTTGACCTCGGCGATGAGCGCGACGCCCCCACCCGCGAGTGCGGCGTGGAACGAGGGCGGCGACGGGCGCTCGCGCGCACGTGCTTCCAGGGCATCCAGCGGCTCGCGCGCGCGAGCCTCGGCGACCCGCTCACGGGCGGTCGCCAGCAGCTCGTCGAGGTAGGTGGGCAAGACGCTCCGGTCGGTCCCGGGTGCGGTCGGGGACGGTGAGCGTACGGGGTCGCTCAGGTCGGGCGCAGGTCCTCGGCCGCCCGGATCGCCGCGAGGACCGCACCCGCCTTGTTGCGGGTCTCCTCCTCCTCGGCATCCGGGCGGGAGCCCGCGACGATGCCCGCACCGGCCTGCACGTAGGCGGTGCCGCCGGCGAGGATGACGGTGCGGATCGTGATGCAGGTGTCGAGGTTGCCCGCGAAGTCCACGTACCCGATCGCCCCGGCGTACGGCCCGCGGCGGGTCGGCTCGAGCTCGTCGATCAGCTGCATGGACCGGACCTTGGGGGCACCCGAGACGGTCCCGGCCGGGAAGACCGCCCGCAACACGTCCACGGGTCCCAGGCCGTCGCGGATGCGTCCCCGCACGGCGCTCACCAGGTGCATGACGTGGCTGTACCGCTCCACGTGGAGCATGCCCTCCACCTCGATGCTGCCGACGTCGCACACCCGCCCGAGGTCGTTACGGGCGAGGTCCACGAGCATGACGTGCTCGGCCCGCTCCTTGGGGTCGGCCAGCAGCTCCGCCTCCAGCGCCTGGTCGTCGGTCTCGGACGCGCCGCGCGGCCGCGTCCCGGCGATGGGTCGGACGGTGACGGCCCGGTCCTCGACGCGGACCAGGACCTCGGGCGAGGCGCCTGCGATGGAGACGCCGTCGAGCTCGAGGAAGTACATGTAGGGCGACGGGTTCAGCGAGCGGAGTCGCCGGTAGACCTCGAAGGGCGTGCGTCCGGTCTCGACCGCGAAGCGCTGGCTGAGGACGGTCTGGAAGGTGTCACCGGCGCGGATGTGCTCCTTCACCCGCTCCACCATCGCCTGGTACCCGCCCGGCGCGAGGTTGGAGGGCGCGGCCTCGGCCAGCTGCGGCCGCGGTGGGGCGGCCGGCGGCAGCGGCGGGGCCGCGGTGGCGAGCCGGTCGAGCACCGAGGCACAGGCGTCGACGGCCGCGTCGTAGCGCGCACCGAGCTCGGCCGGGTCGTCGGTGTCGGCGACGACGACGTTCGTGACCACCGTGAGGACCTGGCGGAGGTGGTCCAGCGCCACCACGTGGCGCGGGAACAGCAGGTGCACATCCGCGAGCCCCAGATCGTCCCGTCCGGTCGCGGGGATGTCCTCGACCTCGCGGATGACGTCGTAGCCGAGGTAGCCGACCGCGCCGCCGTGCAGGGGGAGGTCGAGCAGCGCCGGGGCCCGGTAGGCCTCGGTCGCCCGCGCGAGCGCCTCGAGCGCTCCATGGGCACCAGCGACGGCCGCGGGTGGCTCGCCGTGCCAGGTGACCTCCCCGTCACGTCCGAGCAGGGTCAGGAAGGGGTCGATCCCGACGAACGAGTACCGCCCCCACCGCTCCCCGTGCTCGGCCGACTCGAGCAGGAAGCTCGGGCCGTCGCCGGACAGCTTGGCGTACACCGACAGCGGGGTCTCGAGGTCGGCCAGCACCTCGCGCCAGACGGGGACGAGCCCATGCTCGCGGGCGAGCCGGACGAAGGTCTCGCGGTCGGGTCCGATCACGACGCGTCCTCCTCGGTCTTCGCTAGCGGTGGCGCGGCCGCGCCCGGGCCCGTCGGTGCCCCTTCGAGCCGACGGTGGAAGCAGGAGCGCTCGCCGGTGTGGCAGGCCACCCCGTCGCCCTGGTCGACGAGGTAGAGCACGACATCGGCGTCGCAGTCGACCCGGATCTCCACGACCCGCTGGGTGTTGCCGGAGGTCGCGCCCTTGTGCCACTGCTCCTGGCGGGAGCGGGAGAAGTACACAGCCTCCCCCACCTCGAGGGTGCGGCGCAGGGCGGCGGCATCAGCCCAGGCGACCATCAGCACCTCGCCGGAGTCGTACTGCTGGACCACCACAGGGATGAGCCCAGCCGCGTCGAAGCGCAACCCATCGATGCCCGGGGCTGCCTGTCGCTGCGTCCCGCCTGGTGCGGTCGGCTCGGCGTTCACATGGACCTGCGGGTGCTCCACGGCTCCCCCGGACGGTGGCGGGTTCGGTCCCGCCCACGGGTGCC
>JBKHDS010000248.1:0-4052 GCA_046541215.1 Nitriliruptoraceae bacterium | reverse complement strand
CGAAGCGCAGCAGGGGGTCGGCGAACTCCAGGTTCCGCGTGTGCTCGCGCAGGACCCGGACTGTGCGCTCATGGTTGGCACCACCGAGGACGACCGTGCGGGCGTTGGAGAAGTACCGGGGCATCTCCTGGTCGACCTGCCGGATCGCCCACTCCTGCAGCACGTCGTGGAGCCGGTGGCCATCCACCACCGGGACGTCCCCCACGGCGCCACGGACCTGCTCGATGCCCTCGTCCGGGCCCGCGTACAGCCCGAGCGCCCGCGCCTCCCGGAGCCCGGTCAGCGCGAGCGCGTCGGCGTGGTCCGCCCAGGACACGAGCAGGGCGGCAGCGGTGTCGAGGTCACCGTCCGCCCCGACCCGCACGATACGGAAGGGCCGGTGGAGGAAGGTCACCTCCTCGTCGTAGTCCCGCTCGGACTCGGACAGGCTGACGTTGACGACCAGGTACGGACGCGAGGTGCTCACGGGGCTTCCTCCAGCGGTGGTCAGACCATCGCGGCAGCGTCGATCTCCGGATGCTCGCGCATGAAGTCGAGGAGCCGCCCGACGTAGCTCTCGAACGGCCGGCAGACGAGCCCGGTGTCCTGCAGGTCCTCGACGGTGTGGTCGGTGGTGTAGGTGGTCGGGTTGTCGAAGTAGTCCAGGAACTCCGCGGGGAGCCCGGTGACCCACGCGAGCCCTGGGATGTGGGCCAGGGCGGTCCGGGTCAGCCCCAGCGGCACCGGCACCCACACCAGGCGCTTGCCGAGGTGGCGAGCGAACAGTTCGGCGACCTCGCGGTTGGTCGGCGGTGCGGGATCGTTGAGGGCGTAGGTCCGGCCGACGGCGCGGTCGAGCATGGACAGCTCGTCCATGGCGTCGACCACGAAGTCGCGCGGGACGAGCGCGGTCCGCTTCGTCGGGTCCACGGCCGGCAGCATCGCGACCGGTAGCGGCTGGCGCTGCAGCAGCCGGGCGACGAGGTAGGGGCCGTCGAACTTCTGCGTCTCGCCCGTCCGCGAGTCGCCGACGACGATGCCGGGCCGGTAGATGGTGCCCGGGAGCCCCTCGTCGAGGGCCGCCCGCACGAGCACCTCGGCGGCGTGCTTCGTGGACTCGTAGTGGTTGTTGAAGCGCTGGCCCTCGACGAGCATGTCCTCGGTGAACACCCCGTCGTACCGGCCGCTGACGTAGCAGGTGCTGACGTACTGGAGCCGAGGTGGCGTGGGCTGGGCCGCGCAGAAGCGCAGCACCTCGGCGGTCCCATGGACGTTGACCCGCCGAGCGACCGCGTCGGCGACGGTGAGGTCGTACACCGCGGCGAGGTGCCACACCTCGGTCACCGGACCCAACCCGTCGAGCACCTCCGGGGCGAGCCCGAGGTCGGGCTCGGTGATGTCGCCGGCCAGAAGCTCGGTGCGTCCCGCCACGTCCGGGTGCGCGGCCTCGATGGCGTCGAGCCGTTCGGCGGCGGTCTGCAGGTGGTGGACCTGGACGATGCAGGCGGCGCGAACGTCCGGACGGCGCAGCAGCAGCTTCGGCAGCAGCGCCGAACCCAGGAACCCCGGGAACCCGGTCATCACCAGCACGCCCACCCTCGCACCTCCGCCTCGTCGGATCCCAGGACCTGAAGCCCACCACGCTGGCTCGACGCGGCCGCCGCGGCGCCGCACGGATCTGGTGGACGCCGCATCGGCGCCCGCGGGTGCGGCACGGTCAGTCAACACCGGAGCCGGCTGCAGCGACCGGACCGAGAGGCACCCGTGCGCACCGCCGAAGGTCCCGAAGGACACCTCCTCGACCGCCGGTCACGGGCCTACCCTGCCAGCCGCGGCTCGGACGACGAGGTGGAGACAGCCAGCATGGAGCTCGCGTTCGACGGCGGCTCATGGTGGACCTACCTGCTCGTGTTCCTCGCGGCGGCGATCCCGGTCATCGAGGTCCTCGTCGTGATCCCGGCCGCGATCCTCGCGGGGCTGTCGCCGGTGCCGGTCCTCCTCCTCGCGGTCGCGGGCAACCTCACCACCGTCGCGCTGGTCGTGGTCGCCGGCGATCGGCTCGCGGCCTGGTGGCGGGCTCGCCGGCAGCGGACCCGTGCCGGGTCGCCGGCGAGCAGCGAGCGTCCACGGACGGTCCGGGCACGCCAGCTGGCTCGGCGCTGGGGGGTCCCCGGGCTCGGGCTGCTCGGGCCGTTGACGACCGGATCGCACCTCGCGGCCGTGGCCGCGCTGGCCACCGGTGCCGGTCAGCGGCGGGTGCTGGTGTGGATGGCGACAGGGCTCGTGGTCTGGGGGGTCGTGGTCGCCACGGCCACCTCGGCGGGCCTCGCCTGGTTCGGGTGAGCGCAGGTACGGTCCGTCCCTGCCCGGCCCGCACCTGCGCCGCCCCGCGCGGCGCAGGTGGCCACCCCCGTCCACGCGTCGAGCGCCGACGTGTGAGCCCCCGGAGCGAGCATGGCCACCTGGCAACAGCACCTCGAGCAGCTCGACCAGGGCCCGCAGGCCTGGACCTGCCACGAGCGCGTGCTCGACGTGCTCGCCGGTGAGAAGGTCGAGGACGTCATCGCCACGACGCACAAGGACATCTGCGATGACGGTCACGTCCACACCGACGTGACCCTCGGCTTCAGGACCCCGACCCGGCTCGTGCACGTCGTCGCCGGCGATGCCCAGCACGTCACCGACGAGCACGAGCTCGGCCTGCAGTGCGCCGTGACCTCGCTCGCGCTGTCGGCGATCACCGACGTGAGCGTGCTCTCCTGGGACCAGGAGGGGCTGCCGGCCGCCGAGATGCGGGTCTCCCGGGCCGGAGCGGGGTGGCAGGCGCTCGGGGACGTCCACGACTGCGGGGATCCGCACTGCGACATCCCGCCGGGCTCGATCCAGCTCGAGGCGCGCTCGGATGGGATCGTGCTGGTGGCTTCCGGCCCGCAGGCCGCGGAGCTGACCAGGTTCGCCGGTGCCCTGGCCCGCGCGGTCGGGACGCGCTGACCGGCCGAGCCCTCAGTGGCCCCGCAACGGTGCCAGCTCGGGCCGTTTGCAGCTGACCCCATCCCCGCTCGAGGTCCCCCGCAGCCGCCGCCCCAGCCAGGGCACGAGGTAGCGTGTCACCCAGGCCGCCTGGCCGACCGCACGCGCAGGCACGGACGGGCGCGCGGTCGCCAGCAGCGGGAGCCGCCACCAACCGGCCTCACCACCCAAGAGGTCCGGGTCGGCGACCCCGAGGGTCTCCAGGACGGCCGCCGCGACCCGCGCGTGTCCGGGTGGCGCGAGATGGAGCCGGTCCGGATGCCACAGCCGGCGGTCCTGCAACGCCCTCACCCCACCGACATCGACCAGCAGCGCGCCGTGGCGGGCCGCCGTCGCCCGCACGTGCACGTTGAACGTGGCGAACCGGGCCGCGACCGCGTCCGCGAGGCGGCCGGTCCCCCCGGCCCGTTCCAGGACGGTGAACAGCAGCACCGCGAGCCCGTCGCCGCGCAGCGACGCGACCGCCTCCTCGTAGCGGGCGGCGACCGTCGCCACCTCGACGCCCGGACGCAGCACGTCGTTGCCGCCGGCGTGGAACGACACCAGGTCCGGTCGCAGCTGCCGAGCGAGCGGGACCTGCTCCTCGATCACCTCCTCGAGCAGCCGCCCTCGGACCGCGAGGTTGCCGTAGCGCAGCGCCGGCTCCTGCTTGGCCAGCGCCTCGGCCACGCGGTCCGACCAGCCCCGATGTCGGCCATCCGCCCCGCGCTCGTCCTCCAGGCCCTCGGTGAAGGAGTCCCCGAGCGCGAGGTAGGACCGGATCCTGTTCTGCACCGCCACCCCTCCCCTCTCGGACGTCGTGGCGCCGCGCACCGTAGACGCTGTCGCGACGGGTCTCGGCGCGAGCGGGGAGCACGCACCGGCCGGATGCTGATGGGTGCGCGGCGACGGCCGACACGTCATGCTGGGGGTCGCACCCGGCCTGCCGGCAGCAGCACCGCAGCCCGCCGCGCCGATCGCGGCCCCCGCGCCGACCGCGGCCTGCCGCACCCCGGGAGCGACCCGACCGGCCCGACCGCCGACGCCGAGGACCCATGGACGCG
>JBKHDS010000247.1:0-4057 GCA_046541215.1 Nitriliruptoraceae bacterium | reverse complement strand
GTCGGGGCGCCCGGCCGAGGGCACGCACGCCAGGACCCCCGGGGGGCAGGCCGGGCGTTCGGACCCCACGGTCGAGCCTTCCGCCCCTCCTCATGCCCTCGGACCTGCACCTGCAGGCCGTTGGACCCTACGAGGAGCCGGAGGGGGAGATGTTGGATGCGCGAATGCACGGTCCGGTAAGGGCAGCCGAAGGTGAAGCTCCCTGGGGGACGGAGCGTGCTCCACCACCCGACCGGGTTCCGTCCTGTGCCGAGGAGCAGCCATGGAGTTCCTGATCTACACCCTCGCCGCCATCGCCGCGGCCATCGTCCTGTTCAAGCCGCAGCGCGAACGCCTCGCGTTCGGGGTCTTCAGCGCCTCGGTGCTGATCGCCGTCGGGATGTTCGTCATCGCGACGTCGACCTCGTACCTGCCCATCGTGAACGTGTGAGGAGGACCGCGATGTCGACGAGCCTTCCGACCGACACCACCGCACCAACCTCCGGGACGGACGAGGCCAACACGACCGCGCCCGAGCAGGGCCAGGGATCGTGGCTCGCACTCGTCTGGAGCGAGAAGGGCTTCAACGCCGTCGTCGCCACCGCCGCGCTGCTGCTGATGGCGCTGCCGGTCGGCCTCGCGACCATCTGGCTGGGCTTCATCAAGGGCGAGTCCCCGTGCACACTGTGCGCGTACGAGCGCTTCGGCATGGTCGCGATCTCCGTGCTCGCCCTGTTCATGCTCCGCTATGGACCACGGCGCAAGTACGTCGCGTCGCTGATCGTCGCGAACTTCTTCTTCCTGTGGACGACCGTGCGCCACTGGTCGATCCACATGCAGGACGACGCCGGGCAGGGACTCGCCGAGGCGGTCTTCGGCGTGCACACCTACACCTGGGGCGTGTTCGTCTTCTGGGTCATCATCGCCGCAGCCGGCCTCGGGCTGCTGTGGATCGGGCGCGACGAGAACCTGATGCTGCAGTTCGGTGGGCGGCAGGAGGTCGTCAAGCCCCTATCGCGCTACTCCTTCGTCGCCGGGCTCGTCGTGCTCGCCCTGACCCTGGCCAACTCGGTCCAGTTCCTGCTGCTGACCGGCCCGCCGCCCTTCGCAGGCACCGGCCAACCCGCACGCATGACCTTCGACATCGCGCAGTCGTCGCAGTACTGGAGCTCCGGCGTCTACAGCCGGCTGGAGGACCCGACGCTGCACAACTTCATGCCGTCGATGATCCACCTGCCCGGCGTGCACGAGGACGCTGACGCCGCACTGACCAGCGGACCGGAGCAGGGGCCGATCGCCGATCTCGACGGCGAGCTGGAGCTGCTCGGGACCACCGAGCTCGGCTTCGAGGCCACCGGGCTGTTCGACTACGGCAACGCCGCAGGCATCGCCTACGACGCGGACAGCGGGCTGTTCGGGATCGCCTCCTCCGCCGGGGCCGTCTACTACGTCGAGGACGACTTCTCCACGGTGGTCTCCAGCGCGGTCTTCGACCGGGTCAACGGCTACAACGTGTCCTACACGACCGACGCGACCTTCTTCGGACCTGGCTCGTTGGTGATGACGGCGTGGAACAAGACCGTCTACGGCACCGACCGGGTCCCGGCCAGCGAGGTTGATGAGACCGTGGAGTGGAAGGAGTTCCGCGAGACCTCCGGTGACCTCACGCCGGTCTTCGGCAGCAAGAACCGCCACCGGCTGTACACGGCGCGAGCGAAGTCGGCCTTCACCTCGAGCCTGGCCATGGACCAGCAGACCGGGCTGTACTCCGTCGTCAACGTGCCCTCGGAGCAGGTGCCGGACATCGTGGTGTCACAGTTCGCCGAGGATCACCGGCTCAGCCGCGAGGACGTCCTCACTGTCGCCGACGGCGTCACGCTGCGTGAGGACGCCAGCCTCGGCGCCTACTACCCGATCGGCTCCGACATCGTCGATGGCACCATGTACCTACTCAGCCGCACCTACCGGACGCTGCTGACGGTCGACATGGACACGATCGAGGTGACCGGCGCCTGGGCGATCCCCGAGCTCGGGGACTACCACGGCATCGCGGTCACCGACGAGGCGGTCCACGTCCTCAGCCACGATGACGGCCAGGACCTCGTGCACCAGCTGAGCCTGCCGGCCTGAGCCGGTGCACGCACCGTGGTGGGCCCGGGTCAGCTCCTGACCCGGGCCCACCCGGTCACCTCGATCAGCCCGCCGCGCGAGCCTTCGGACCGAACGTCCGGCGGTGAGCGCGCGCGGGCATCACCAGCGGCCCGCCATGGACGGGGTCCTCGACCACGATCATGTGGTGACGGTAGGCCTCGCTGAGCAGGTCAGCGTCGAGCGCCTCATCGGGTGGCGCGTCGGCCCGGAGCCGCCCCTCGGCCAGGACCGCGATGCGGTCGGCGTAGGCAGCGGCGAGGTTGAGGTCGTGCAGGACGGCCACGACCGCACACCCTCGGTCGGCCAGCCCCCGGGCGACCGCGAGGACGAGTTCCTGGTGGTGCACGTCCAGCGCTGCCGTCGGCTCGTCGAGCAGGACCACCGGCGTGTGCTGGGCGAGCACCCGCGCCAGGTCGGCCCGCCGGCGCTCGCCCCCGGACAGGGTCGGGTAGCTGCGGTCGGCGAGGTGGGTGATGTCGGTGGCCTCGAGCGCCTCGGCGATCGCGCGGGCGGCGTCAGCCGGGGTGTCGCGGTCGCGGTAGGGGGCACGCCCCATGGCGACGACCTGGGTGACGGTGAAGGCGAACTGCAGGACGACCTGCTGGGACAGCACCGCGCGCTCGCGCGCCACCTCCCGGGGCCGCCACTCGGGCAGGGGACGGCCATCGAGCCGGACCTCGCCGGCGTCGGGTTCGAGGTCCCCGGTCAGCAGGCGCAGCAGGGTGGTCTTGCCGGCGCCGTTCGGCCCGACCACGGCGTGCAGCCGACCCGGCCGGATCGTCAACGACACGTCGTCGACCAGCGCACGCGCGCCGATGCGGTAGGAGACCCGGTCCGCGAGCAGCGTGGTCATCCCCACGCCCCCTGGTCCCGCCGGGTCCGACGCAGCAGCCAGAAGAAGAACGGTCCGCCGATCAGCGCGGTGACCACCCCGAGCGGCAGCTCGGCGGGGGCCGCGACGGTCCGGGCCGCGAGGTCCGCGAGCAGGAGCAAGCTGGCACCGGCCAGGGTGCTCGCCGGCAGCAGCAGCTCGTGGTCCGGCCCGAGGGCCAGGCGCACCAGGTGCGGCACGACCAGCCCGACGAACCCGACGATGCCGGCGACCGCGACGGCCGCGCCGGTGACCAGCGCGCATACGACGATCAGGGTGAGCCGGACCTGCTCGGTGGAGACGCCGAGGTAGCGGGCTTCGCGCTCACCGAGCACAAGCAGGTTCAACGCGGCGGCGAGCTGGATCGCGACGACGCTGCCGATCACGACCAACGGCAGGATGACGAGCAGATCGCGCCACCGCGCACCGCTGGCGGAGCCGAGCGTCCAGAACACGATCGAGCGGAGCTCGTCGTCGTCGGCCACGAACTGCGCCAAGCCGACGCCGGCACCCGCGATGGCGCTGACGGCGATGCCGCACAGGACCAGGGTCACCACCTCGGTACGGCCCTCGTGGCGTGCGGTGAGGTACACCGCTGCGGTCGCCACGAGCGCCCCGAGGAAGGCGGCCAGCGGGATGGAGAAGGCGGCGAGGTAGCCGCCGGTGAAGCTGCCCCCGGCCAGGATCGCGATGACCGCCCCGAGCGCCGCGCCACTGGACACCCCGATGATGCCGGGCTCGGCCAGCGGGTTGCGGAAGATGCCCTGCATCACCGCCCCGCACAGCGCCAGTGCCGCACCCACCACCCCGGCCAGCGCGATCCGAGGAAGGCGGATCGCCCACAGCACGGCCGCCTGCTGGTCGGTGACCGGCACCGCGAGGTCGATCCCGACCCGCTCGGCGAGGCTCGCCGCGACCACCGCAGGGGGCAGCGGGACCGCACCGATCACCGCGTTGAGCAGGGCCACCGCGGCCAGCAGCGCGCTCAGGCCGAGCAGCACCAAGCTGCGGGGCCGGGCCGGCCATCTCGAAGAGGAGTCTCCCCACACTCTTCAG
>JBKHDS010000246.1:0-4073 GCA_046541215.1 Nitriliruptoraceae bacterium | reverse complement strand
CTGCGGGCCCGCTACCGCCGTCGGGTGACCCCGGAGCACGTCGGCCAGCGGGTGTCGATCCGGCGACTCGTCGAGCACCCGGAGAAGGGCAGCGTGCCCAGCGACGTGGTGGGTCGGCTGGTCGCCGCCGACGAGGAGGCCTTCCTCGTCGTCGACCGGGCGGGGGTGCTCACGGTCCTCGATCCGCACGAGATCCTGACCTCCCGGGTCGTGCCACCGCACCCGAAGCTCGAGCCCGAGCCCGAGGTGGGCACCCCGCAGGCGCCGCTGTACCGGCCCGCGGCCCGGGCGCTGACCCTGGACGCGTCCGGGAGGGTGCTGCTGGTCGCGCACGCCCCGGACGCGACGCGGCGGGTGTGGACGGCACCGGGCGGCGGGCTCCACCCGGGCGAGTCCCACGAGCAGGCGGTTGTCCGCGAGCTGCGCGAGGAGATCGGGCTGCAGGTCGAGGCGGCGGGCCCGTGGGTGTGGTCCCGTCGGATCACCTTCGACTTCCGCGGGTGCTGGCTGGACCAGGAGGAGCGCTGGTTCCTGGTGCGCCTCGAGGGCACGCCCGAGGTGGAGGACGCGCCCCTGGACGACCCGGGCGCCGTCGCGGTGCGGTGGTGGACCCTGGACGAGCTACGCACCACCACCGCCGAGCTCGCACCCAGCGCCCTGGCCGACCGCCTCGAGGAGCTGCTGGCGGCGGGGCCTCCCGCGGAGCCGATCGACGTCGGCCGCTGAGCCCTCAGCGCTCGTCGAGCTCGCCGATGTGGTGGGCGACGACCCGGTTCGTCCCACCGCGCCCGCCCGGGATGCCCGACACGATCACCACCGTGTCACCCCGGTCGGCGATCCCCCGCTCCAGGCACACCCGGTCCGCCGCCAGGATCAGCGCCCGCGACTGGTCCTCCTCCTCGGTCAGGACGCCCTGCACCCCCCACATCAGCGGCAGCCGCGTCAGGGTGTCCTTCTCGCTGGTGAACCCTATGAGCGGCTGGCGAGGCCGGTACTTGGAGACCAGCTGCACGGAGTTGCCGGAGAAGCTGAACACGAGCACGGCCTTGGCGTCCAGGTCGTCGGCGATCTGGACCGCGGCCTTGGCGACGACCGAGCCGATGACCTCGCGGCTGTCGGGGAAGACCTGGTGGATGCGGCCGGGTTCCTGCTCGGCGACCTCGACGATGCGCGCCATGGTCCGTACCGCCTCGACCGGGTACCGACCGGCTGCGGTCTCGCCCGAGAGCATCACCGCATCCGTGCCGTCGAAGATCGCGTTCGCCACGTCGGATGCCTCCGCGCGGGTGGGACGGGGGCTGCGCATCATCGAGTCGAGCATCTCGGTCGCGGTGATCACCGGCCGTGAGGCGGCGTTGGCCCGATCGATCATCTCCTTCTGGATCTCCGGGACGCGCTCCGGCCCGATCTCCACCCCGAGGTCACCGCGGGCGACCATGATGGCGTCGGCCACATCGACGATGGCGTCGAGGTTGTCGACCGCCTCCGGCCGTTCGAGCTTGGCGACGATGGGCTGGCGGCCACCGAGCTCACCGATCAGCTCCCGCAGCTCGAGCACGTCCTGGGCGGTCCGGACGAAGGACAGGGCGATCCAGTCGACGCCGAGCGAGACCATCGTGGCGACGTCCTCGCGGTCCTTGTCCGTCAGGCTCCGCGCGGACACGGCCACCCCCGGCAGGTTCACGCCCTTGCGGGCCTTCGCCACCCCGCCGACCACGACCCGGGCCCGCACGCGGTTGTCCTCGACCTCCGAGACGACGGTCCGCAGCAGGCCGTCGTCCATCAGCACGAGCGAACCGGTGCCGACGTCCTGGGCGAGGTTCTCGTAGACGACCGGCAGGATCGGGATGCCGTCCTGCTCGTAGGCGTCGAGCTCCTCGACCCCGGAGACGAGGATGACCTCCCCTCCCTCGACCAGCTCGACCCCCGGGTCGGGGACCTGACCGAGGCGGATCTTCGGCCCCTGCAGGTCGCCCAGGCTGCCGATGGGACGGCCGAGCTCGTCAGCGAGCCGGCGGACCGCGGTCAGGCGCCGGCGGTGCTCCTCCTCGGTCCCGTGCGAGAAGTTCAAGCGCACCACGTCGACCCCGGCGGCGAGCGCCGCGCGCAGACGGTCGGGCGGGTCCAGGGACGGGCCGAGGGTGGCGACGATCTTGGCGCGGCGCACGAGGACCTCGTGGGTCGGGGGCGGGTGGCTCGACCGGTCCGTCGGCGGACGGCTCGCGCTGCAGACGGGCGGTGCGCTCGAGCCTAGGTCGGCTCACCCCCGGGCGCCGCCGTCGGGCGCGGCCGGTGGTGCGGTGTCCGCCGCGCCACCGCCGGACGCCACCAGCGCGTCCAGCACCTGCTGCAGGGTGCTCGCCAGCAGCGGCCGCTGTGGGCTCGTCACGAGCGTGAACAGGGCGTCGTCGACCGGGACCTGCCAGCCCTCGAGGTCACCGTCGACCGTGCGGGTGATGGCCTCCTCCAGCAGCCGCTCCCAGCGCATGCGGTACGCGAGCACCGGCTCCGGACCGTCGGCGCGGTCGTCCTGGAGATCGCCCGGGGCCAGCACCGCGACCGTCGGTGGGATCGCGGCGAGCGCCTCGGCCGCCCCCAGCCCGCCGTCGAGCACGACCACCTCGGCGCCCGCCGCCACGACCGCGGTCACGGCCTCCTCCGGTGTCGCGTCCGCGTCAGCGACCTCGATGGCCTCGATCCCACCGAGCCCCACCAGCAGCCCGCTGCGGAAGGCGTCCGGGTCGAGCTCGTCACCGGCCAGCACGAGGCCGACCGCCGGGGGCGCTGGGGCGGGCGCCGCCGCCTCGTCCTCGGGGTCCGCACCGTCATCCGCGTCCTCGTCGGCGTCGGCGTCGGCGTCATCGTCAGCGTCCGACTCCGTGTCGTCGCTCTCCACGCCAGCGCCGTCGTCCGCCCCGTCGGCCTCCGTGTCGTCGGCGTCCGTGTCGTCGGTGTCCGCGTCATCGTCGCGGTCGTCCGGCTCCGGCTCGGGGGGCGGCGGCGGGGTCCGGGCGAGCGCCTCGAGGCGGGCCGCGGTGCCCACCAGCAGCCCGAGCTCGAACACCGGGGCCTGGACCGTCACCGCCGCGGTCGCGACGTCGGCGTCGTCGTCCTCCACCGCGGTCGGAGGTGGCGCGGCCGACAGCTGGCAGACGGTCGTGGCGCCGTGCCGCTGGGCCACGGTGTCCGCCACCGCCCGCGTACCAGGCCCCAGCACGCAGGCGAGTCGTACCCTCCGCGCGGCCGCCAGCTCGAGCAGATCCCCGACGAAGGGTGAGGTGTCGGGGCGCCGCACGTGCAGGCTGCGCAGCTCCTCGGGCAGCGCCGACCCGACCGCGCCGAGCCGGCTCTCGAGGCCGTCGAGGACCGCCGGCTCGAGCGCCGTCGCTGGCGGCAGCACCACCTCGACATCCCGCCCCACGGGCGACGGGGTGGCCTCCTCCTCGACGGGCGGCGGGTCGTCGGGGACCGGCTCAGGGTCGACGTCGGTCCCCGTGCAGCTGACGGCGAGCAGCACCAGCACCGCGACGGCCGCGTGGTGCGGCCGGCGTCGTCGGGGCGTGCCGCCCACCGGTGCCGTCATGCCCTCCTCGGGACGTCGCTCTAGGCTACCCAGCGCCCCCGAGACCGACCGCGAGGCCCACCGTGTCCCAGGTCACCGTGCTGGACGACGACCCGATCGCGGGGCTGCAGCTCGCGGCCCTGCGGGATCGCACGACAACACCGGAGCACTTCCGCCACCATGCCCGCCGGCTCGGCTCGATCCTGGCCCTGCGGGCGGTGCGGGACCTGCCCGCCGAGGCTGGCACCGTCATCAGTCCGCTGGCCGAGGCACCCACCGTCGGCCCCGGCCGCCAGATCGTCGCCGTACCGGTCCTGCGTGCCGGTCTCGGGCTGCTCGGCGGGCTGCACGACGTCCTGCCCACCGCGCTCGTCGGCATGATCGGCCTGGAGCGTGACCCGGAGACCCACACCGCGCGCCGGTACTACTTCAAGATCCCACCCCTGGACGGGGCCTGGGTGCTCGTGCTGGAGCCGATGCTGGCCACCGGGGGCTCGGCCTCCGACGCCGT
>JBKHDS010000245.1:0-4073 GCA_046541215.1 Nitriliruptoraceae bacterium | reverse complement strand
GGTGTGGCTGCACCGCGACGGGCACACGCGCGTCCTGGACGAGGTCAGCCCGACCCGGCACGCCGACGCGGGGGCTCCGGTGGGCACCGCGAGCTTCACCGCGCCCATGCCGGGGACCGTGATCGCGGTCGAGGTCGCGCCCGGCACGACCGTGCCGGCCGGCACGGTGCTCGCGGTGGTCGAGGCGATGAAGATGGAGCACCCGGTGCTCGCCCCCGTCGACGGCACCGTCACCGCCGTCCACGTCCACCCCGGTCAGGCCGTGGACGCCGGGGCGGTGCTGCTCGCCTTCGAGGTGGAGGAGGTCGCCGGCCCGACCGCCCCCGACGGTCGCTGAGGAGACGCCCATGGAACTGCCCGACCAGGTCACCCTCATCGAGATCGGGCCGCGCGAGGCACCCCTGGGGGAACTCCCGCCCTCGACCGCGGTCACGATCGCCTTCATCGAGCGTCTCACCCAGGCGGGCCTGACCCTGATCGAGGCGACCAGCTTCCCGGGGCCGGGGACCTCGACCGGCGCACCGGACGCCGTGGCCGTCCTGCAGAGCCTGCCCGAGGCCCCCGACGTGCGCTACGCGGTGCAGGTCGCCGACGCCAGCAGCCTCGAGCAAGCCCTGGCCGCTGGCGCCCGCGAGATCAGCCTGGAGGTCTCCGCCTCGGGCTCGCACAGCGAACGTGACCTGGGCGGCCCGGTCGAGGACGTGCTCGAGCGCGCCGGCGCGATCGTCCGTCACGCGCGCAACGCGGGGTGCCGGACACGCGCGACGGTGGCCATGATCGCCGGCTGCCCCTACCAGGGGGAGGTGGCCCCGACCGCGGTCCTCGAGGTCACCACGGCGTTGTTCGAGCGCGGCTGCGATGAGGTCTGCCTGCAGGACACCATCGGGGTCGGGACCCCGTTGCAGATCCAGGACCTGCTCGACCGGCTGGCACCGGTGGTCCTGGTCGACCGCCTCGCCGTGCACCTGAAGGACACCTTCGGCCAAGGGCTCGCGAACACCCTGGCGGCGCTCGAGGCCGGCGTCGGCACGACCGTGACGAGCGCGGGTGGGATCGGCGGGGAGCCGTTCCCCCACCGCGTGGCCGGCAACCTCGCCACCGAGGACCTGCTCTACGCGCTGGAGGGCTCGGGGGTCGCCACCGGCGTTGACCTCGAGGAGGTCGTCGCCACGACCGCCTGGCTGAGCGAGCAGCTGTGGCACACACCCCGCTCGCGGGTGGCGCAGGCGGTACTCGGACGCCGGCGCGGAGGCTGACCACGCGCGGACGCCGCCACCTGCTTGCCGGTGGGGGCCTCCATGTGGTTGGGTGCTGAGGTGGCCACCGGCCACCGACAACCGAACACCGAACACCACGATGCAGGGGAAGTCCGGTCGGAATCCGGCGCTGACCCGCAACCGTAGGTCGTCCACGGTCCCTCGCGCCCGCCAGGCGCACGGGAGCGTGCCAGGCGACGAGTCGGGATACCTGCCCGTGGCGAGCGGCTCCATCCACCGTCGAGGTCTGCGGGGCGGAGCCCGGGCGAACCACGCCCGAGCGTCCGTCCTCCCGTCGCCGCGCTCCACGCGTCGAGGGAGGACGTCGTCGTCTCTGGGCGGGTCCGTGCGGGATCCACCGTCACGGACCGCTCACGAGAGGCACCACCGTGTCCACCTCCGTCCGATCGCGCGGCCCGATCCGCGCACGACTCGCCCTCCTACTCTCCACCCTGCTCCTGCTGACCGTGCCGCTGCCCGCAGCCGCACAGGTCACGCCCGACGAGGACCCCGCCGAGGCCGCCGCGGGTTGGCTCGTCTCGGTGCTCACCGACGATCCGGCGGTCGGGACCGAGTTCGGTCCGAGCGCCGGGCTCACCATCGACGTGCTGTTCGCGCTGGCGGCGGTCGGTGTCGCCGGCGAGGAACTCGGCTCAATCGCCGACTGGCTCACGACACAGGCACCCAGCTACACCCAGGGTGCCGGGTTCGACGCCGACGACGCCGCCTACGCCGGTGCGAGCGCGAAGCTCGCCCTCGCGATGCTGGTCATGGACCGCGATCCTCGCGACGTGGACGGGATCGACCTGATCGAGCAGCTGTCGGGGCTCGAGATCACCGACCCGGATGCCGGGATCGTGGGTCGCTTCAGCGACCGCGGGGACTTCGACGACTTCTCCACCCCGCTGACCCAGTCGCTCGCCCTGCTCGCCCTGGCCCGTGCCCCGGACGTCACCCCGTCCTCGGAGGCGGTCGATGCCCTGGTCGACCAGGCCTGCCCCGACGGCGGGTTCCCGTCCCGGTTCGCGCCCGAGACCTGCACCTCCTCGGTGGACACCACCGGGTTCGCTGTCCAGGCGCTGCTCGCGGTCGGTGCCACCGACGCGGCCGAGGCGGCGGCGAGCTGGCTGCTCGACGTCCAGGCGTCCGACGGCAGCTTCTCCTCCCCGGACGGCACCAACACCAACTCCACCGGGCTGGCAGCCGCGGCGCTGACGGCCAGCGGACAGGACGACGCTGCCGGGGCGGCACAGGCCTGGATCAGCGACCAGCAGGACGGCTGCGACACCGACACCCCGGGTGCGATCCCCTTCAACCGGTCCGAGCGCGGGTCGGTGGAGCTCGCGACCGCGCAGGCCACCTTCGGGCTGACGGGCGCCAGTCTCGCGAGCGTCACCGCCGCCGGTGCGGCACCCGACGCCCCCGAGGTGAGCTGCCCGGCCGCGGAGCCAGAGGAGCCGCAGGAGCCGGAGGAGCTGGAGGACCCCGCGGACAACGACACCGCGGACGCAGCGCCGGAGGAGCCCGTGGACGCGCCCGCGCCGGCCGACGACGTGCCCCAGCCGACCGGGGTCGACGCCGGGCTGTCCCCCTCGAGCGCCCCGTACGAGGTTCCCGGGCTCGTGCTCGCGGTCGCGCTGCTCGGCGCGGTCCTGCTCCTCGCCGGACTCGCCGGTAGCCGTCGCAGGCGGTCCGCTACCCGATGAGGCCACGGCCGGGGCGCGTCCGGGCGGCCACCGTCGCGGTGGTCCTGGCCAGCCTGCTACTGGCCAGGCCGGACGCACCCCCGGCTGCGGCAGCCGGATGTACGGGCGTATGGGTCGTGGTCGACGCCCGCGCCGTCGGGGGTGAGCTGACCACGACCTGCGCCCCCGGGGATCCCGCGAGCGGTCTCGCCGCGCTCGAGCTGGCCGGGCACGGCTACGCCTTCGTGCCCCGGTTCCCGGGGATGGTGTGCACGATCGATGCCCGGCCGGATCCGTGCAACGGCGCCCCGTCGGATGCCTACTGGTCCTACTGGCACGCCGAGGCGGGCGGGACCTGGACCTACGCAACGACCGGTGCCGGGACGCGCGACCCCGCGCCCGGCACCGTCGAGGGGTGGCGCTTCGGTGACGGCAGCGCGCCGCCCGGCACCCCGCCACCCGCCAACGACCCGGCGCCGGACCCCGCACCCGAACCGGACCCCGCACCCGAACCGGACCCCGAACCCGAGCCGGACCCGGACCCCGAACCCGAACCGGACCCGGACCCCGAACCCGACCCGGACGCCGGTGGCAGCGCCGGGAACACCGGGACGACCGAGACGGACCCGCCCGGTGACGTCGAGGATGGCGCGCCGGGCGGGTCGGGTACGCCGGACGATCCGAGCGATGCGGACGCCACGGACGATGCCACGGAGGACGACGGCACGGACGTCCCTGCTGGCACGTCGACGCCGGGCGGGAACGACGGGGGCGCGGCGGCGACGACCGGTGCGGCCACGAGCCCCAGCGGGCAGGACGAGGCAGCCGGCCCGGACCTCGAGACGCAGGCGGCGGCGAGCCGGGACGACACGCCCGGTGGCGGCGCGGTCGCCGTCGCACTGCTCGTGCTGCTCGCCGGGTCGACCTGGTGGCAGCGTCGGCGGCGGCTCGAGGCGGGCCCATGAGCGCGCGCCGGCTCCGGCTGCCACGCGCGGTGCACCCGGGCGCGTGGTGGCTGTGGGCGCTCGGGTTGGCCGCGGCGGCGGCGCGGACGACGAACGTGTGGCTGCTACTGCTGGTGCTCGCCGTCGCGGGGCTGGTGGTCACGGCGCGGCGGTCCGACGCCCCCTGG
>JBKHDS010000244.1:0-4093 GCA_046541215.1 Nitriliruptoraceae bacterium | reverse complement strand
CAACGGGCAGCCGGTGTTGAGCGAGCTGGGCAAGTTCGTCCCCGCCACCCTGGAGCTGGCGGCCGTCGCCATCGTCGTCTCGCTCGTGCTCGGGGTCACCTTCGGGACCATCGCCGCCCTGTACCGGGACCGGTTCATCGACCAGTTCCTGCGGGTCTTCTCCCTGACCGGGGTGTCCATGCCGGTGTTCTGGCTGGCACTCGTGGCCTTCTACCTGCTGTCGTTCCGGCTGGGGTGGTTCCCCGGGACCGGCCGGCTCGATCCGGGAACCGTGCCTCCACCCACGGTGACCGGGGCGTTCACCATCGACGCACTGCTCGCCGGGGACCGGGCGCTGTTCTGGAACGCCTTCTCGCACGTGCTGCTGCCGGCTTTCGTGCTCGCCGCCTACACGGTCAGCCTGCTGACGCGGTTCACGCGCTCGGCGGTGCTGGAGGTCCTCAGCAACGACTACGTCCGCACCGCGCGCGCCAAGGGACTGTCGGGGTTCACGATCGTGGCGCGCCACGTGCTGCGTGCCGCGCTGGCACCGATCATCACCGTCGCCGGGGTGATGTTCGGCTCGATCCTCTCCGGGACGGTGCTGATCGAGACCATCTTCGCGTGGCCCGGGATCGGGCAGTACGCCTTCCGGAGCGCCACCAACCTCGACCTGCCCTCGATCATGGGCGTGAGCCTGTTCGTGGCGGTCGTCTACATCACCATCAACTTCATCGTGGACCTGCTGTACGGCGTCATCGACCCCCGGGTGAGGTTGACCTCGTGAGTGGTATCGAGCCGATCGAATCGACCGAAACCCCCGGCGGCGGCGACCAGGTGCCGAGCGAGGCACCGGCTGAGCAGGTCGGGCGTGCGCCGAAGACGGTGCGCGGCGTCTGGCGCCAACCGCTCGCGATCACCGGCTTCATCCTGATCGGGTTCTGGATCCTGGTCGCCCTGCTCGCCCCGGTCCTCTCCCCGGCCGACCCCCTGTCCCAGGAGTTCGGCCGCTTCCAGCCGCCTTCGGCCGAGAACTGGTTCGGCACCGACGGCGTCGGCCGCGACGTGCTGAGCCGGGTCATCCACGGCGCGCGCATCTCGCTGCCGCTGGCCGTCCTCCTGGTCACCCTGGCCGGGACCATCGGCAGCCTGCTCGGCGGCATCGCGGGCTACTTCGGCGGCCGGGTCGACAGCGTCATCATGCGTCTGGTCGACCTGTTCTTCGCCTTCCCGACCATCATCCTGGCGATGGCCGTCGCGGCCGCGCTCGGTCCGGACCTGCGCAACGCGGTGCTGGCGATCGTGGTGGTGGCCTGGCCGACCTACGCGCGCGTCGTACGCGGGCTGGTGCTGTCCCAGAAGGAGATGGACTACGTGGCGGCCACCCGTCTGCTCGGGGCCTCGTCCCGGCGATCGCTGCTCCGTGACGTGATGCCCAACGTCGGGGGCCCGGTCATGGTGCTCGCGACCCTGGAGCTCGGCAACGCGGTGCTGCTGCTCGCCGGGCTCTCCTTCCTCGGGCTCGGAGCCCGCCCGCCGAGCCCCGAGTGGGGCGCGATGGTCTCCGAGGGTGCCCGCACCTTCGACCGCTGGTGGGTCGGGACCTTCCCCGGCATCGCCATCCTGACCGTGGTCATGGCCTTCAACTTCCTCGGCGACAGCCTGCGGGACGCGCTGGACCCGCGCACCGCCCGTGCCATCCGGGGCCGCGAGTGAGCGCGCTACCGGACACCGCGACCGACCGGGTGCTGACCGTCGAGCGGCTCACGATCGACCTGCCCAGCAAGGGCGAGCCGGTCCGCGTCGTCGACGGCGTCGACCTCAGCGTCGATGCCGGCCAGGTGCTCGGCATCGCCGGGGAGAGCGGGTCCGGCAAGACGATGACCGCGCTCGCCTTGCTCGGGCTCCTACCGACCGGTGCGGTCACCGGTGGCAGGGTCGACTTCCTCGGCAAGGACCTCCTGGGGTTGACGACCAAGCAGTGGCGCTCCACCCGTGGCGACCAGATCGGCGTGGTCTTCCAGGACCCGATGACCGCCCTGCACCCCATGCTCAGCATCGAGCGGCAACTGACCGAGCACGTCCGCCGCCACCTCGACCTCAGCCGGCACGACGCCCGCGACAAGGCGGTCGACCTGCTCCGTCGCGTCCAACTCCCCGACCCCGTCGGGTCGCTGCGGTCCTACCCGCACCAGTTCTCCGGCGGGATGCGGCAGCGCATCGCGATCGCCGTGGCGCTGGCGTGTGACCCGCAGCTGCTCATCGCCGACGAGCCGACCACCGCGCTCGACGTGACGGTCCAGGCCGGGGTGCTGCGGCTGCTCAAGGAGCTGTGCGAGTCCATCGGCCTCGCGGTCATCGTCGTCACGCACGACCTCGGGGTGATGTCCACCGTCGCCGACGACCTGTCGGTCTTCTACGCGGGTCGGATCGTCGAGTCCGGGCCGACCCGTGAGCTCCTGCAACGTCCACGCCACCCCTACACGCGCGGGCTCCTGGACTCGCTGCCCCACCCGGAGCGGCCCGACCAGCCGCTCGTGCCGATCGACGGGGCACCCGCGACGCCGGCGAACCGACCCGGCGGGTGCGCCCTGCACCCGCGCTGCGCGTGGGCCCAGCCCAGCTGCAGCCAGCGCATCCCCACGCTCGAGCTGGTCGCACCCGGTCGCCTCAGCGCCTGCCCGGTCGACCCCTTCGCCGAGGGGCAGCCATGAGCGTGCTCGAGTTACGTGACGTCTCCGTCACCTACCACCGCAAGCACCTCCCCGACGTCACTGCCGTCGCCGGCGTGTCCCTGACCGTCGAGCGCGGACAGATCGTGGGCCTGGTCGGCGAGTCCGGCTGCGGCAAGTCCACCCTCGGACGCGCCGCCAGCGGGCTGCTGAAGCCCTCCACCGGCGAGGTGCTGTTCGAAGGCGAGCAGGTCACCCCGCTGGGTCGCAAGCCCCGACCGGCGCGGGAACGTCGGATCCAGATGGTGTTCCAGGACCCGAACTCCTCGCTCAACGGCCGCCGCAAGGTCGGCGACCAGATCACGGACGGGCTGGAGCTCGCCCAGGAGCTGCCGAGCAAGCAGCGGCGGGCACGGGTCGCGGAGCTCCTCGAGCTCGTCGGGCTCGACGCGCGCGCCGCGGACCGCTACCCCCACGAGTTCAGCGGCGGGCAGCGCCAGCGCATCTGCATCGCCCGTGCGTTGTCCGCGGACCCGTCGGTCATCATCGCCGACGAGCCGATCTCCGCGCTGGATGCCTCGGCCCAGGCACAGATCGCGAACCTGCTCCACGACCTCGCGAAGCAGCTCGACGTCGGCCTGCTCTTCATCAGCCACGACCTCGCCATCGTGCGGCACATCGCCGACGTCGTGACCGTCATGTACCTCGGCAAGGTCGCCGAGTACGGCCCGACCACCCCGGTCTGGGACCAGCCGCTGCACCCCTACAGCGACGCGCTCATCGGCGCGGTCCTGCACGCGGACGGCTCCGCGGAGATGCCTGAGGCCCTGCCCGGTGACGTACCGGACCCGGCGGACCCGCCCCCGGGCTGCCGGTTCCAGACCCGTTGTCCGATGGTCATGGACCGGTGCCGGACCGAGGAACCGGTCCTCACGCCCATCGCGAACGGGGACGGCCGCACGGTGGCCTGCTGGTTGCATCACACCTGAGCAGCCGCCGGGGGGCGCATACCTCGCCCGGATGGTTGACAGGAGGCTACGAGGCAAGTAGTAGTATCCGGATCGTGGCATGAACGGTCGTTCGTTCAGAGCCATGGGAGACTCCCCGCGGCCGCCCGGCCGCTCCCCAGGCCCCGCGAGGGGCGCCTGACCCTGAAGGAGAACCACGTGAGACAGCCCCGGCTCCGCTGGTTCGCTTCCCTGCTCGCGCTCGCGATGATCGCGACCGCCTGCGGCGGTGCGGACGACACCGACACCACCGAACTCGAGGACACGGAGGACGCCGCCACCGAGGAGGGCGGGGACGACGACGGTGAGGACACCGGCGACGAGGGCGACGGCGACGCCGCCGGTGGCGCGCCCGCTGACGCGCAGCTCGTGATCGACCGGTCCTTCGACCTGCGCACCAACGACCCGCACCGCCAGTTCGAGGCGACGGGCACG
>JBKHDS010000243.1:0-4093 GCA_046541215.1 Nitriliruptoraceae bacterium | reverse complement strand
CTGCACCGTCTCGCCGCCGTCCACCCCCTCCAGGTGGCCCCGGGGCGCTACACCACCGAGCGGGTCACCTTCGCGGTCACCGTCCCGCCCGGGGAGCCCGAGGCGGCGGTCCGAGCCCACGCTACGGGGATCCACCCCGGGGTCACGGTCCGCGCGGGCGGTACCGGTGTCCGTGAGGTGCCTACGAGTCGCTAGCGTCTGGCGGCATGACGCCATCCCCGCCCCTCGCCAGCGACCTGCCGATCGACACCGACTGGATGCAGGAGGTGCTGCTCGAGCTCCTGCGCATCCCGAGCCCGACCGGCCGGACGGACGTGATCATGCAGCACGTGGGGGAGCGGCTCGAGGAGATCGGACTCGAGGTCGAGCTGACCCGGCGCGGGGCGTTGGACGCCACGCTGCCCGGCCGCGCCGGCGCGGACAGCCTCGACCGGGCGGTCGTGGTGCACACGGACACGATCGGGTGCATGGTCAGCGGGCTGAAGGAGAACGGTCGCCTGCAGGTGGTGCCCATCGGGACCCACAGCTCGCGCTTCTCCGAGGGGACCCGGGTCAGCGTCTTCACCGACGACCCCGACCGGACCTACAGCGGCACGATCCTGCCGACCAAGGCCTCCGGTCACCGCTACGGCGACGCCATCGACACCCACCCGATCGCCTGGGAGCACGTCGAGGTGCGCGTCGATGAGAAGGTCCACACCGCGTCCGACCTCGTCGACCTCGGCATCCAGGTCGGGGACTTCGTCGCCCAGGTCGCCTACCCGGTCATCACCCGGTCCGGGTTCGTCACCACCCGCCACCTCGACGACAAGGGCGGCGTGGCGGCGGCGCTCGCCGCGTTCAAGGCCGTCGTGGAGTCCGGCTGCGAGCTCGAGGTCGGGGCGCACCTGCTGATCACCATCTCCGAGGAGGTGGGTCACGGTGCCTCCAGCGGGCTGGCCCACGACGTCGCGGAGATGGTCTCGATCGACTCGGCCGTGGTCGCCCCGGACCAGACCTCGACCGAGACCGGGGTCACCATCGCCATGCAGGACCTGTCGGGGCCCTTCGACTACCACCTCGTGCGGCGGCTGGACGCGCTGGCGCGCGCGCACGGGCTCGAGGTCCACCGCGACGTGTTCCACTTCTACCGCTCCGACGTCGCCGCGGCGATCGAGGCTGGTGCGGAGACCCGGGCCGCCCTGATCGGGTTCGGCGTCGACGCGACCCACGGCCACGAGCGCACCCACCTCGACTCGCTCGTGGCGACCGCGCGGCTGGTGGCGCTCTACCTCCAGACGCCGCTGACCTTCGGCAGCTGGGACGCGGACCGCACCGGCCCACTGGAGCGCTTCCCGTCCTCGGCGGTGCAGCCCGTGCGCCACGAGCCGAGCTTCGACCCCGAGGCCGATTACCTGCTCGAGAACGAGCCGTTCCCGGCGCTGGAGGAGGAGCTGGGCGGTCCGCACCCCGCCCCGCGGCGCACCGAGCCCCGACCTGGGGCCGCAGGTCCGGAGTGAGCTTCCACGATCCCCGGCGCCCGAGACCGGCGCCGCCGAGCGGTGACCGCTGCCGAACGGCAGGAGCAGGAGGGAGAACGCAGAGGTGGAGCTGACGGAGGAGCTCGTCCGCCGCACACCGAAGGTGCTGCTGCACGACCATCTCGACGGGGGGCTGCGGCCGGCGACGGTCCGGGACCTCGCGGCCGAGGTCGGCCACCTCCTGCCCGCCGACGAGGAGCCCGCGCTCGCGGCCTGGTTCCACCAGGGCGGTCGGGGTGCGGACCTGGCCCGCTACCTGGAGGCGTTCGCGCACACCGTGGCGGTCCTGCAGACCTCGGCGGCGATCACCCGGGTGGCACGGGAGTGCGGGGAGGACCTGGATGCGGACGGGGTCGTCTACGCCGAGGTGCGCTACGCACCGGAGCTGTCGACCACGGGCGGCCTCGAGCTCGCCGAGGTGCTGGACGCCTGGGCGGCCGGGTTCGCCGCCGCGCCGGCGACCATCGAGCTGCGCATGCTCGTGTGCGCGATGCGCAACGGCGACCGGGCCGGGGAGGTGGTCGACGCGGCGATCGCGGCCCGCGACCGCGGGCTGCCGGTGGTCGGTGTGGACCTCGCCGGCCCTGAGGTCGGCTTCCCCGCCGCGCGCCACGCCGCAGCGCTGAAGCGGGCGCGGGCGGCTGGGTTGCACGTCACGCTGCACGCGGGCGAGGCCGAGGGGCCGGGGTCGGTGGCGGACGCGCTCGAGCAGGGCGCCGAGCGGCTCGGTCACGGCGTCCGCATCATCGAGGACCGCGACGCCGCGGGGCAGCTGGGTCCGATCGCTCGGCGCGTGCGGGATGAGGGCACCGTGCTGGAGGTGTGCCCGACCTCCAACCTGCACACCGGCGTCGCGACGAGCTACACGGCGCACCCGGTCCAGCGCCTGCGCGAGGCCGGCTTCGCGGTGACCATCTCCACCGACAACCGCCTCATGAGCGGGATCAGCCTGACCGGCGAGCTGCTGGCCGGGGTCCAGGCCTTCGGGTGGACGCTCGACGACCTCGAGCACCTGGCCAGGACGGCGCTGGCCGGAGCCTTCTGCGACGAGCCGACCCGCGCGACCCTGGGGGCGGTGCTCGAGCGGGGGTTCGCGAGCGTGCGGCCGTGACGGGCGCCCGCTGCGGGCGGCGGCGAGCCAGCGGATGCCACAGCACCCACCGGTAGCATGCGGCGCTCACCGCACCGGGAAGGAAGCCACCGTGGCTGGTCACAGCAAGTGGGCCAACATCAAGCACCGCAAGGCGGCCCAGGACAAGAAGCGCGGCAAGCAGTTCGCCAAGCTCATCCGTGCCATCGAGTCCGCGGCGCGTGAGGCGGGCACCGCCGACCCCGAGGCCAGCCCCTCGCTCGCGCTCGCCGTCCAGAAGGCCAAGGACGCCGACGTCCCCAAGGACAACATCGAGCGGGCCTGCAAGCGTGGTGCGGGGGAGCTGGACGGGGCGGCGGCCTACGAGACCGCGACCTACGAGGGGTACGCGCCCGGCGGGGTCGCGGTGCTCGTCGACGTCCTCACCGACAACCGCAACCGCACCGCCTCGGACGTGCGCAGCGCGTTCTCCCGCGCCGGTGGCAACCTCGCCGAGCCGGGCAGCGTGTCCTTCCTGTTCACCCGCCGGGGGCAGGTCGTCCTCGAGGCGGAGGGCACCGACGAGGACGAGCTGCTGCTGGTCGGGCTCGAGGCCGGCATGGAGGACCTCGAACGCGACGACGAGGTGTTCACCGCCTGGTGCGCGCCCAGCGACGTGATCGGACTGCGCGCCGCGCTGGAGGAGGCGGGCCACCGGGTGCTCGACGCCGGCTCGACCATGGTGCCCTCGACCACCGTGCCGATCTCCGAGCGGAGCGAGGCCGCCAAGGTGCTCAGGTTGCTGGACGCGCTGGACGATAACGACGACGTGCAGGACGTCTACGCCAACTACGACATCGACGCCGAGGTGCTGGCGGCGCTCGAGGAGTGAGGGAACGGCGGGTGGCAGCGGCAAGGCCTCCGCACCGCTGCGACCGTCGGCCACGAGCCGAGGACGCGACCCCGGCGCGCGAGGGGAGGGTGCCGGTGCGGGGGCACGGTCGGCTACACCTCGGCACCGGGGCGCACCGAGTTCCACTTCACGCTCCCGCGGTCGTCCTGATGGTAGGGTGCGCGAACGCCTGTTCGCCCACCACGCCCCACCCCTGAGTCCCCTCCCGGGAGGTCCCGTGTCCGCACCGGTCGTCGTGCTGGGGATCGATCCCGGCCTGACCCGCTGTGGGCTGGGGGTGGTCCGCGGCCCCGCGATGGCGCCCACGCTCGTCCACCAGGACTGCCTGCGCACCAGCGCGGACCGGCCGCTCGAGCAGCGCCTCCTCGACGTCCACGATGCGATCGTCCGTGCGATCGCGGCGCACCGACCCGACGCCGTCGCCGTCGAGCGCGTCCTGTTCTCCAGCAACGTGCGCACCGCGATGGCCACCGGGCAGGCCGCGGGCGTCGCGCTGCTCGCCGCCGCCCGGGCAGGCGTCCCGGTCGCCGCCTACAGCCCGAGCGACGTGAAGCTGACCGTGGCCGGAGCCGGCGACGCGGACAAGGACGC
>JBKHDS010000242.1:0-4112 GCA_046541215.1 Nitriliruptoraceae bacterium | reverse complement strand
ACCCACGAGGCGGATCTGACCCTGCAGGCCATCGCTGCCGCCCAGGCGGCTGGTGCCGACATCGTGCGGGTGGCGGTGCCGCGCCGCGAGGATGCGGAGGCGCTCGCCTACATCGCCGAGCACGCCCGGATCCCCGTCATCGCCGACATCCACTTCCAGTGGAAGTACGCCGTGATGGCCATCGAGGCCGGGTGCGCCGGGGTCCGCATCAACCCGGGCAACATCAAGAAGCACGACAAGGTCGCACTGCTCGGGCGGCTCGCCGACGAGGCCGGGGTCGCGATCCGCATCGGGGTCAACGGCGGCTCGCTCGAGGACGCCATCCTCGAGGAGTTCGGGGGCCCCACCCCCCAGGCGATGGTCGAGTCCGCGCTGCGCGAGGTGCGCCTGCTCGAGGACGTGGGCTTCCACGACACGAAGATCTCGGTGAAGCACTCCGACCCGTGGGTGATGATCCAGACCTACCGGCTGCTCTCGGAGCGCACCGACTACCCGCTCCACCTCGGTGTCACCGAGGCGGGCCCGCTCAAGACCGGCTCGATCAAGTCCGCGGTCGGTATCGGGGCGCTGCTGGCCGAGGGCATCGGGGACACGATCCGGGTCTCCCTGTCCGCCGACCCCGTCGAGGAGGTCAAGGCCGGCATCGCGATCCTGGAGTCGCTGCACCTGCGCCAGCGCGGTCTGGACGTGGTCTCCTGCCCGTCCTGCGGTCGCGCCCAGGTCGATGTCTGGACGCTGGCCGAGGAGGTGCAGAAGGGGCTCGAGGGCATCGACGCGCCGCTGCGTGTCGCGGTCATGGGGTGCGTCGTCAACGGTCCCGGGGAGGCCCGCGAGGCGGATCTCGGCGTCGCGGCCGGCAACGGCAAGGGCGACATCATCCGCAAGGGTGAGCGCATCGCCACGGTCCGTGAGGAAGACATCGTGGAGGCGATGGTGCACTTCGCCTCCGAGATGGCGGCCGAGATCCGAGGGGAGCGCGGCGAGGGGTCCCCGGTCGTGGTCTGAGACGCTCGGGCCCCGTCGGCCGTGGCGGCAAGGGCACGCGCGTGGTAGGGTCGGCGAGACGCTCGCGGCGGGCCTGACGGCCCGCTGTCGCGTGTCCAGGGCCGTGTCAACGGCCCGCCGCGTACCACCCGACCGCGCACCACCCGACCGGACCACCCGCTCCCGACGCACCTCGGCGACGCCAGACGCGTTCGACAGCTGCACACGACCGCTGCGGTGGCCGGCCCATCCGGGCCGGCCGTCGACGTCAGGGGCGGGGCAGAGCAGCTGGTCCGACCCCCCAGGCCAGATCACGACCCACCCCCGCGTTCCCACCCCTCGACCACGGAGGTCCGACGTGCCACGTTCGTCCGACGCCGACCTCCGTGAGGTGGTCGCAGCGCTCGCCCGACCGCTCGCCGCGGCGCTGGACCTCGAGGTCCTCGAGGTGGTCGTCAATGGCGCGCAGGGAAGCCGCGTGGTCCGCATCGTCGTGGACACCGTCGCCACCGATCCCGAGGCCGGGGTCGGCATCGACGAGATCGCGCGCCTGACCCGCGAGCTCGACGAGGCCATCGACCGCGAGGATCCGATCCCCGGGGCCTACACCCTGGAGATCACCTCGCCCGGCGCGGACCGGCCCTTGACCCGGGCGCGGGACTTCGCGCGCAACCGGGGCCGCCGGGTGCGCGTCGAGCTCGCGGCCGAGGCCGGCGAGGAGCTGACGGGTGAGCTCGTGGAGGTCACGGGGTCCACGTTGACCATCGCCACCGACGACGGGGACCGCGAGCTGCCGCTGGACGCGGTCGTACGCGGCCACGTCGTCCTGCCGTGGTGATCCCCCGAGGAGGCTGACCGGTGAAGATCGACATCGATGCGCTCCGCCAGATCGAGCGTGACAAGGGCATCGACTTCCTGACCGTGGTCGAGGCCTTCGAGACCGCGATGGCATCGGCCTACAAGCGCTCGCCCCACGCCACCGGGGACGAGGCCCGTGTCTCGGTCGACCGCACGACCGGTGAGGTCAGCCTGTACGCGCAGGAGCTGGACGACGACGGCAACATCGTCTCGGAGTGGCGCGAGGAGCCGAAGGACTTCGGTCGGATCGTCGCCCAGACCGCGAAGCAGGTGCTGCTCCAACGGCTGCGCGAGGCCGAGCGTGAGGCGACCTACGGCGAGTTCGTCGGGCGCGAGGGCGACATCATCTCCGGGCAGATCTCCCAGCAGGGCAACGCGACCCTGATCGAGCTCGGGCGGACCGAGGCGCTGCTCCCCTACCAGGAGCAGATCCCCAACGAGCGGCTCGAGCACGGCGCCCACACCCGTGCCGTGGTCATCGAGGTGCGCAAGCAGCTGCGCGGTGCGCAGATCGTCGCCTCCCGGACCCACCCGGCCCTGGTCGTCGGGCTCTTCGCGCTCGAGGTACCGGAGATCGAGGAGGGCATCGTCGAGATCAAGGGCATCGCCCGGGAGGCCGGGCACCGCACGAAGGTGGCGGTCATGAGCAACGACCGTGACGTCGACCCGGTCGGCGCCTGTGTCGGGCCCGGCGGGCAGCGCGCTCGCAGCGTGCAGAAGGAGCTCCACGCCGAGGAGCTCGAGCGCATCGACATCGTCCGGTGGGCGGACGAGCCGGAGCGGCTGGTCGCCAACGCCCTGTCGCCGGCCAAGGTCACCGACGTCTACCTCTACCCGGAGGACGGCACGGCGCTGGTCGTGGTGCCCGACTACCAGCTCTCCTTGGCCATCGGTCGGGAGGGCCAGAACGCCCGGCTCGCCGCCCGGTTGACCGGCTGGCGCATCGACATCAAGTCCGAGACCCAGTTCGCCGAGGAGCAGCGGGCCTTCCAGGAGGCCTTCGAGGCCGGCCTGATCGACGAGTACGGCAACCCCCTCTCCGACGAGGGCGCGAAGGCCATCGAGGCCGCCTACGAGTCGGCGGAGGCCGTGCGGCGCTCCGCCCTCGAGGACGAGTCCGATGACGTCATCAGCGCCGAGCCGGACGCGACCGCCACCGATCTGCCGGTGGCCGCACCCCCGGATCCGATCGTCCCGGACCCCACCGAGGTGGTCGAGCTCGGCCCCGAGGGCGACGAGGACGAGGCGGGCGCCTGACCATCGTCGCCACCGGTCCATCCCCGAAACCCGCCAGGAGGGCGTACCCTTGCCCCCGAGCGCGCGACCGACACCGATCAGGACCTGCATCGGTTGTCGTCACGCGCGTCCACAACAGGCGCTGCTGCGTATCGCCCGGACCCCTGCGGGGATCCGGCGCGACCCCGACGCACGGCTCCCCGGCCGGGGGGCGTACCTGTGCCCCGACCCCGACTGCATCGCCACGGCGCGACGACGTGACGCGAGCCGCCTCCGGCACGCCCTCAGGGGCGGTGACCCCCGCGAGGCGCTCGCCGCACTCGACGACCTCGAGGCGGCCGTGATGCACCACCAGGTGCCTACCAGCACCGTGAGGAGCGAGAACGCGTGAGCGAGAAGGTCCGCGTCTACGAACTAGCCAAGGAGACCGGCCTCCACAACAAGGAGGTCATGCGTCGCCTGTCCGATCTCGGGATCGACGTGCGGAGCCACTCGTCGTCGGTCGCCCCGGCGGACGCGGCCCGGTTCCGCGAGTCGCTCGGCAAGAGCGACGCCGAGCGTCGAGCCGAGGCGGAGGCCAAGCGCAAGCGGGAGCAGGAGGAGCTCGAGCGCTACCGCTCGATGCAGGCCGCTGCCCCGCCGGAGCGCAAGAAGGCGGCCAAGGTGCTCCCACCGCACCTACGCGAGCAGCGGCGAAGGCCGAGGCAGCCCAGGCGGCCGCCGCGCCGGCGCCCGCTGAGCCGACCGTGCCGGAGGAGGAGGTGGCACCGGCGTCGGCGTCTAAGCCCGAGCCGGAGGCACCGGCGCCCTCCGAGCCCACCGCGCCTGCCGCGCGTGACACCGGTGGGGACACGGACGGTCCGGCCGCGGCGGGAGCGACCAAGCGCATGCCCGGCGCCCCGCCGCCGCGGCTCAAGCCAGGTGAGGCCCCCTTGCGCCCGCCCTCCTCGCGCGGTCCGAAGCCGCCGCCGACGGTCACCGGCGACTCGCCGGAGGTCCGGCGGCGCGCCGACAGCGCGCTGCCGCAGGAGGGC
>JBKHDS010000241.1:0-4116 GCA_046541215.1 Nitriliruptoraceae bacterium | reverse complement strand
CGAAGACGACGGCCGGGCCGCCGGCTTCACTCGCCGCGAGAACGCGCTCGCGCCGTTCGGCACGTCCCTCCTGGTGGCGGGTTCGCCGGGCGGCGTGGGATCGAGGGTGCGGGTTGGTACCGTCCGGCGTCGTCCGGACGCCGTCCGCACGGCCTCCTCACCGCCACGCGGCCGGCCGCGCTGCCGGTGCCCTCTCCGAGGTGTGCGATGCCGTCACCAGCGACGCTCCTGCGGTCCCCCCTGCTCAAGGCGGTGGTCGGGCTGGTCGTCGTGTCGACGGTGGCGTCCAGCGGTGGCTCGGGTGTCGCCGCCGACGCTCAGACCCTCGATGATCTCGACGAGGCCGAGGAACGCGTCGAGGACCTCACCGGCCAGCGCGACGGCGCGGTCGACCACTACGAGGCGACCTGGGCCGCCGTCGAGCAGGCGCGCGCGGACCTCGCCGGGCTCCAGCGCCGCACCGACGAGCTCGCCGAGGAGGCAGCCGCCACCACCTCGGCGCTCGAGGAGCGCGCCCGAGCCGCCTACAAGCGCGGCCCGCTCGAGCTGTTCGAGGCGTTGCTCGGCGCCGGCGATCCCGATGCCGCGCTGGACCGGGTGTCGCTGTTGGCCGCGGCGCAGCGGCGCGACCAGCTCGCCGTCGAGGCGGCGCTCGCCGCTGCAGCCTCGCTGGACCGCTCCCGGGTGCTGCTGACCGAGCGCGAGCGCGAGCTGCTCGCCCTGGAGGAGCAGCTGGAGGTGGAGGCGGCCGCGCTCCAGGCCGAGCTCGAGCAGGCCAGCGCCGAGGCTGCCGAGCTCGCCACGCTCGTCTCCCGGCAGCGTCGCGTCGACCGGGGAGAGCAACAGGGGATCTACGCCTGCATCTTCGACGAGGGCGCCTACCGGTTCCGCGACACCTGGGGCGCGCCGCGTGCCGGCGGCACCTGGCACCGTGGGACGGATGTGTTCGCGGCCTACCGCGCCCCCGTCTACGCCATCACCTCGGGCGAGATCACGCGGCACTCGAACTCCCCGCTCGGGGGGCTCGGTCTGTACCTCTGGGGCGACGACGGCAACCAGTACTACTACGCCCACCTCGACTCGATCGAGTCCGAGGGCCGGGTCGGCAACCGGGTCGTGGCCGGGGAGCTGATCGCCCGCAACGGCTACACCGGCAACGCGACGCGCTCGGCGCCGCACGTCCACCTCGAGCTGCATCCCGGCGGCGGGGCGCACCGCAACCCCTACGCGTGGCTCGCGGCCGCCTGCTTCTGAACCCGCTCGAACCACCAGCGGCCGCCCTTCGACCGCGCCCGCGACCGGCCTGCGGCTGCCTCGCGACCGCCCCAGCGGCCGCCCTTCGACCTCCCAGCGGCCGCCCTTCCACCGCCCCCGCGACCGGCCTGTACGCGCGTCGTTCCCGCCCGCACCCACCACCTCGACGTAGGCTCCGCCGACCGTCCTCGGAGGCGACCGTGACGCACCGCACCATCATCGAGCCGTTCCGCATCAAGTCCGTCGAGCCGCTGCGTTTCACCACGCGCGAGCAGCGTGAGGCGGCCCTGCGCGCGGCCGGCTACAACCTCTTCGCCCTGCACGCCGACGACGTGCTCATCGACCTGCTGACCGACTCCGGCACCGGTGCGATGTCGTCCGAGCAGTGGGCGGCGCTCATGCGTGGCGACGAGTCCTACGCCGGTGCCCGCTCCTTCGAGCGCTTCCACGCGGTCGTGAGCGAGCTGACCGGGTTCGCGCACATCATCCCCACCCACCAGGGCCGCGCGGCCGAGCGCATCCTGTTCGGCGCGATGGTGTCGGACGGCGACGTGGTGCCGAACAACACCCACTTCGACACCACCCGCGCCAACGTCGAGTACCAGGGCGCCGAGGCGCGTGACCTCATCTGCCCTGAGGGTCGCGACCTCCACCTCGACGCGCCTTTCAAGGGCAACATCGACCTGGACAGGCTCGAGGCCACGCTGCGTGAGGAGGGCGAGCGGGTCCCACTCGTGCTCGTGACCATCACGAACAACTCCGGCGGCGGCCAGCCGGTCAGCCTGGAGAACCTGCGCGGTGTCCGCGAGATCTGCGACCGCTACGAGACCCCCTTCATCCTCGACGCCTGCCGGTTCGCGGAGAACGCCTGGTTCATCCACGAGCGCGAGGATGGCCAGTCGACCCGGACCCCGCGGGAGATCGCCCGGGAGGTGTTCCGGTTGGCCGATGGCTGCACCATCAGCCTGAAGAAGGACGGCATGGCCAACATCGGCGGGCTGCTCGCCCTCAACGACGCCGAGGTGGCGGCTCGGTGCCGGGACGCGCTCATCCTGACCGAGGGGTTCCCGACCTACGGCGGGCTGGCTGGCCGCGACCTCGACGCGCTCGCCGTCGGGCTGCAGGAGGTCACCGATCCCGACTACCTGCGCTACCGCGTGCGCACCGCCGCCTACCTCGCGGAGAAGGCCTGGGCCGCGGGGGTGCCCACGGTCCGCCCTGCCGGCGGCCACGCCGTCTACCTCGACGCGGGCACCCTGCTCTCCCATCTGCCTCAGAGCGTGCTGCCGGCCCAGTCCCTGGCCTGCGAGCTCTACCTCGAAGGAGGGGTCCGGGGCGTCGAGATCGGCACGCTGATGTTCGGCCGGCCCGGGGTCGACGGCGCTGACGACGAGGTGGCGCCCTACGAGCTCGTGCGCCTCGCCCTGCCCCGGCGGACCTACACCCAGTCCCACATCGACTACGTCGGCGAGGTCATCGCCGCGGTCGCCGAGCGGGCGGACACCCTGCCCGGGTACCGCATCGTCGAGCAGCCGAGGTGGCTCAGGCACTTCACGTCCCGGCTCGAACCGCTCGCCGCCTGATCCGGTCGTGCGGGTTGGCCGTTGCGGCTGGCCGGGGACGTTGGCCGTGGTGGTTGGCTGTGGTGGCTGGCCGTGGTGGTTGGTCTCGGTGTCTAGACATCCCGCGGGAGGGCGGCAGGTCGCCCGGGCTCCCGCGGCCTACCGTTGCGCCCCTCGCCACCGACCGGACCGGAGACGGATGTGAGACTCGCTCTGCCCGCCGCCATCTTCGCCGGCACCCTCATCGCGATCCAGTCCGCCATCCTCGGCGCCTTCGGGGAGCGCCTGCACCCGTTGGTCGCGGCCACGTGGGTGCACGTCGGCGGGCTCGCGCTCGGGGTGGTGCTGGTCGCGCTGTCGCCGAGGTTGGGCTTCGAGCTCGCGGTGGTCCGCGAGGCGCCCTGGGGGTTGCTCGCGGGCGTGGCGGGGCTGCTGCTGGTGACCGGCGTTGCGGTGGCGGTCGCCGGTCTGGGACTCGCCTCCACGCTCGCGATCGTGACCGCGGTGCAGTTGCTCGTCGGGTTCGGCCTGGAGGCGAGCGGGGTGCTCGCGCGCACGGTCGCGCTCGACCCGGTCCGGCTGGTCGGTGCGCTGCTGCTCGTCGTCGGGGCCTACCTCGTGGTCAGCCGCGGCCCCGCCGCGTCCTGACCTGCCGCGTCCTGACCTGCCGCGGGATGCCTGGCTCGTGCGGTTCGCGTGGTGTGGGTGCGTGGGGCTCCGGTTCCCGGAGGTGGATGCACCCAGGTGCGCGAGCCCTCGCGGGGTTTGGGTGCGTGGGGCTTCGGTTCCCGGAGGTGGATGCACCCGGGTGCCCGAGCCCTCGTTCTCATGCGACCCGGAGCGCCACCAGGACGCCATCGCGGACCGGGTTGATCGCGCTGACGTAGCGGGGGTCCTGGGCGACCTCCCGCGTCATCGCCACGATCGCGTCGGTGACCGCGGCGCGGGGATCCGGCCGCGGCTCGGGGTCGTCCCCGCCTTCGCCCGGCGCTCGTCCCGCCACGCGCCCGTCCCCGCCGCCTCCGGGAGCCAGTCCCGCCACGCGCCCGTCCCAGAGCACGTTGTCGCACAGGAAGACCCCGCCGAGACGCAGGCGCTCACGCGCGGCGGCCCACGCCTCCGGGTAGCCCGCCTTGTCGATGTCGCAGTAGATGACGTCCACCTCGCCGTCCACGGACGCCAGGCCCTCGAGCGCGTCGCCGACGAGGTAGCGGACCGGGTCCCACCGGCCGGCCCGGCGCAGGTAGGTCTCGGCGAGCTCGGCGTTGGCCGGGTCGGTGTCCGTGCAGATGACCTCGCC
>JBKHDS010000240.1:0-4121 GCA_046541215.1 Nitriliruptoraceae bacterium | reverse complement strand
CCGGTGCCTTGCTGGGACTGCTCGATCGAGACACGAGGCAGATGCACCCCGAGGTCGGCGTAGACCTGCTGGACGAAGCCCGAGCAGTCCAGGCCCTTGTCCGGGTCGGTCCCTCCCCACAGGTAGGGGGTGCCGAGGTAGCGCTCAGCGGCATCGAGCACCTCCGAGTTGCCCTCGCTCGCGCTGCCCGCCACGCCGGTCGCCTCCGCGGCAGCGAGCCCGTCGACGACCTCCCCTGCCGGTTCGCCACGTAGCTTGCCGGTCGCCGCGTAGTCCACCATCTGCCCGAGGGTCACCGTCGGCAGGGACGAGACCCCGTGCTGGGTCTGTGCGGCGAGCGCACGCTCGAAGCCGTCCGCCTCGGCCGGTGCCCCCGGGGCCGACGGGGTCGCGGTCGCGGGCGGGGGGTCGGTGCGAGCATCGACAACCGGGGCGATGGGCACGGTCCGTGGCCTCCTGGGCCGGGAACGGGGGTGCGACAGCGGCCACACGTCATGCTCTGCACGTCGGCACCTGGGGGCGGGACTTGAGCGCCGACCACCGGGTCCGTCGGGCCGGTCGCTTGAGGAACCGACGCGGATGCCGATGGAACCCCCATGAACGAGAAGCGCGCGTTGGAGGAGCTCTCCCACAAGGTCTGGGAGGAGCGCCGCATCGTCACGTACCTGCTGTTCAAGCTGACCGTGGCGAAGCTGCTGCTCGCCTCCGATGAGCGACGGTTCGTCGCCGACGCGCTCGCCGAGGTGGACAAGACCGTCGAGATGCTGCGGTCCTGGGAGGATCGTCGGGACGAGGCGCTGCGCGATCTGGCCGACGTCTGGCGGGTCGACCCGGCCACCCTGTCCCTGCCCGAGCTCGCCCGCCGCAGCCCGCCCCCCTTCGACTACACCTTCAGCGAGCACCTCCAGGCCTTCCAGCAGCTCGCCGAGGAGATCGACGAGGTCACCGAGCAGAACCGCACGCTCGCCGGCACCAGCTACGCCGAGGTGACCCAGACGATCGAGATGATGACCGGCCCACCGCCGGAGACCACCACCACGACCTACGACGCCTACGGCCAGCTCGGTGCCTCCGAGCTGGTCGGTCGGCGTCTGAGGGAGGCGCTCTAGATGGGCTTCGTCGGCCTCTACACCGGGCTGAGCGGCATCCGGGCCGCCCAGGCCGGCCTCGACGTGTCCTCCCACAACATCGCCAACGCGAATACGCCCGGCTACACGCGCCAGCGTGTGGAGCTGCGCGCCTCGCAGCCGTACCGCTCGGCGGCAGGGTGGATCGGCACCGGCACGACCGTGGACGACATCTCGCGGCTGCGCGACCAGTTCCTCGACGACCGCTACCGATCAGCGATCGGCGAGGCCTCCCAGCAGGGGGTGCGGGCCGAGTTCCTCACCTCGATGGAGGACCTGACCAACGAGCCCGACAACGGGCTGAGCGGACGCATCGAGCGGTTGTGGGACGCAGCCGAGACCTGGTCGAACAACCCGGCGGATGCTGCCAGCCGCCGGCAGGTGCTCACCGAGCTGAGCTCCATCGCCGACGGGTTCCAGTCCACCACGGCCGCCTGGGACCGGCTCGGCGAGGACTACACCGAACGGCGGGACACGGTCGTGTCCTCGGCGAACCAGCTGCTCACCGACCTCCACGACCTCAACGCGCGCATGACGGGCGCCGATGCCCACCGCATCGGCCCGGACCTCAACGACCAGCGGGACGAGATGCTCGACGAGCTGGCCGAGATGCTCGGGACCGTGGCGCGGCCGTCACCGGACGGCGGGGTGAGCATCACCCTGAACGGCGTGGAACTGCTCGGACCGGACGTGGACACCACCGCCCCGAGCGTCGCGATCGACGGGGACGGCAACGTCGTCGTCACCGACGCCGAGGCAGGGACCGAAACCCTCACCTACGACCAGATCACCGGGGAGCTCGGTGGGTTGCAGGAGGTCCTGCAGGAGGATCTGCCGACCTGGCGCGGGCAGCTGGACGTCCTCGCCAGCGGCCTCGCGGACGCCGTCAACGACCTGAACACCGGTGCCGGGACCGCCTGGGAGGATCCCGCCCGCGCCTTGCTCGGGTTCGGGGACCCGACGGAGCCGGCCGCGACGCTGTCCGTGCTGACCGACGACGTCGACGCGCTCGTGGCCTCGGCAGCGGGGCCCGCCGGGTCCGTGCACGACGGCTCCAACGCCCGCGCGATCGCTGACCTGCGTACGACGGAGGTCGGCTTCACCGACGGTGGGGGGACCACCTCCCGCCGCATCGGCGACCAGCTCGCGGACCTGACCATCGGGCTGGCCGGTGCGGTCCGGTCGGCACGCTCGGCCGCCGAGGGAGCGACGGGGGTCGCGACCGGCGCCCACCAGGGCCGTGCCGCGGAACATGGCGTGAGCGTGGACGAGGAGATGGTCGGACTGGTCCGGTACCAGCGGGCCCTGGAAGCCAACGCCCGGGTGATGACGACCGTCGACCAGACCCTGGACGTGCTGGTCAACCGCGTCGGCATCGTCGGTCGCTGACCGGGAGGAGCACCATCATGCGTGTCACCAGCGAGGTCATGATCTCCCGGTCGCTCGACCGTCTCAACAACCGGCTGAAGGCCTACGAGCGCACCCAGTCGGAGCTGGCCACCGGGCGGCGCATCCTGAAGCCCTCCGACGATCCGGCCGGTTCCCGGCGGGCGATCAGCCTGCGCGCCTCGATGAAGACCCACGAACGCCACCTGGCCAACGCCTCCGATGCCGTCGGCTGGCTCGACGCTGCCGACGCGCAGCTGCAGTCTGGCCTGGAGCGGCTCGGACGGGTCCGTGAGCTGACCGTGCGCGGGTCGACCTCCAGCAGCATGAACGAGCGGGAGGCCCTGGCCTCCGAGATCGAGCAGATCAACGAGGAGCTGCTCGGCATCGCCAACGCCACCCACCTCGACCGGCCGCTGTTCGGGGGCTACAGCGACGGTCTCGCGGTCGAGCGGACCGGACCGGGCGCCTACGGCTTCCACGGGTCCGGCGAGGCGGTGACCCGCCGGGTCAGCGACACCGAACTGGTCCGGGTCAACACCACCGCCGGCGAGTGGCTCGGGGAGGGCGGCCCGGACGGGGACCTGCTCAGCCAGCTCGACGGTCTCGTCGCCGATCTGCGCGATCCGACCAAGAGCGCGGGCGACATCGGCAGCTACCTCGACAGCCTCAAGGCGGCCCAGGACGTCATGGCGTCGAGCCTCGCGGACATCGGCGGGGCCGCGAACCGGGTGGAGTCGGCGCGCAGCCGAGCCGAGGCACAGCTCCTGACGGTCCGGACCGAGCTATCCAACGTGCAGGACGTCGACGTCGCCGAAGGTGTCATGGACCTGCAGGTCCAGCAGGTCGCCTACGAGGCGACCCTGCAGGCACTCGCCAAGGCGTTGCCGCCGTCCCTCGGCGCGTTCCTACGCTGAGGCCCACTAGGCTGACGGGCCGATGGAGGATCCCACCGTGCCGAGCGAGACGACCGAGGCGGTCGCGGACGCCGACCTTGCCGTGCTGCGGTTCAGCGACGGCATCCCCGGCTTCCCCGGCGCGACACACTTCGCCCTGTCCGACCTGACGGTGGAGGGGACCTTCCAGCTGCTGACCTGCCTCGACGATCCCGAACTCACGATCGTCGTGGCCTCCCCCTGGTTGTTCTTCCCCGACTACGCCCCGGATGTGCCGACGGCCGACGTGAATAGCCTCGGGCTCGACGACCCCGACGAGGTCGCGCTCTTCTGCACGGTGATCGCCGACGATGACGAGGACCGCATCGCCCTGAACCTCAGGGCGCCGTTCGTCGCCAACACCCGGACCCTGGCCGCGCGCCAGGTCGTGCTCGAGGAGGACCTGCCGCTGAGGGCCTACGTGCCCGCAGGAGACTGAGCGAGCGTGCTGGTCCTATCCCGACGTCTCGGCGAGTCCATCGTCATCGGCAACGAGGTCACCGTCCGCGTCATCGAGGTGCGCGGGGACCAGGTGAAGCTGGGGATCGACGCCCCCCGGTCGGTCCAGATCCACCGCGAGGAGATCTTCCTCGAGCTCCAGGCCGAGAACGAGAGCGTGGCCGGAGCCTCCGCGCGCACCCAGGAGCGCATCGCGCGGCTGGCGCCGCCCGAG
>JBKHDS010000239.1:0-4146 GCA_046541215.1 Nitriliruptoraceae bacterium | reverse complement strand
TCCTCCCCGGGCTCGTGGCGGCCTTCGGCACCATCGGTCGGCGTCGCGAGCCCCCTGCCCGCGCCTGGCGGGCGGTCGCGGGTGCGGTGCTCCTCGCCGCGGTGGGTGGGGCCTTCGAGCCGGCGGTGCTGCTGGTCGTCCTGGCCGGCAGCGCGGTGCTGGCGCTCGTGCTGGCGGCACGGACCGACGACCCGATCTGGCGGACCCGCCTTCTGGCGCGAGCTGCGGTGGCGGGGATCGGGCCGCTGGCGCTGCTCGCGCCGTGGTCGCTGGCCCTGCTCGCCACCGACGGACCGCTGCTGGGCAGGCCCGCGGTCGCGGAGCAGGCAGGCGACCACCTCGGTCTCTGGCTCGTGCTCGCCCCGACGTTGGACGGCTTCCCGGGGCTGCTCGCGGGCGCAGGGTTCCTGCTCGCCGGTCTGCTCGGGCTCGCCCTCGGCTGGCGTCGCGCGGCGCCGGTCGTGACCGGGCTGTGGGCGGCGGCGGTCCTGGGTGCGGTGGCGGGCTGGGCGATCGACCGCGCCGAGGTCGGGGTGTGGGCCGGGACGCCGTTGCTCGTGACCGCGGCGGCCTTCGCGGGCACCTTCGCGGTCGCCTTCGCCACCGGTGCTCGACAGTTGGCGCGGCACACCTTCGGGTGGCGCCAGATCGCGGCGGCGCTGACCGTGCTCGCGGTCACCACCAGCCTCGGGGCCATCGCCTGGTCCCTGATCCGCGACCCCCTCGACGGGTTCGCCCGCGGCGAGCCGGCGCTGCCCCCCTCGGTCGTCGCGGAAGCGGAGACCCAGGGCCCCTTCCGTGTGGCGGTCCTCACGGTCGTGAGCGGGTCGGTCGTCTACGAGGTCGTCGATGGCGGTGGGCCGACGATGGCCGGGTTCGGGGTGCCGCAGCCGGCGGCCGCGGAGCAGGCCGTGACCTCCTCGCTCGCGGATCTGCTCGGCGTCCGCGATCCGCGGTCCGCCGGCAGGCTCGGCCGCCTCGGGGTGCGGTACCTCCTCGTCCCCGAGGGGGCGGGGACCTCCGAGCTCACCTCCTCGCTGCTCGCCCAGGAGCAGCTCGAGCCCCGGCCGGTCGCCAGCGGCGAGCTGTACGAGGTGGTCGGCTGGCTGCCCCAGGTGGCGGCGGTGGATGCTGCGGCCGTCGCGACCCTGGATGAGCGCGGCCGGCTGCCACGCGATGCGGAGGTCCGCGCCGTCGAGCTGGACGAGGAGTTGGTGGCTCGGGGCACGCTGGCGGAGCCGGGCTCGCTGCTGCTGGCGGAGAGCGGCGATCCGGGCTGGAAGGTCCGCGTGGACGGGGAGCTCGTCGGCACGCTGACCGGCACCCCGGCCCGTCTCGACGGGCTCCCCGCGGGCACGGTCGAGCTGCGACATGACGGTCGCGCCTCGCGTATCACCGCCGTGACGTGGCAGATCCTGCTGCTCGTCGGGGTGCTCTCGCTCGCGCTGCGTCCACCGGGTGTGGCACGCCGTCGGCCGCGGCCCGAGGTCTCGGAGGTGGCGGGATGAGGATGCGACGGTCCGTGGCTCCGCTCGCGCTGCTGGTCGCGGTAGCCGTGCTCGTGCTCGCGATCGATGCGGTCGCCGGCCCGGCCACCGAGCGCGCTGCCCCGCCCGCGACGCCGGTCCAGGTCGAGCCGCGTGCCGGGTCGGTGGTGTGTGCGGTCGGTCTCGGCGGGCCGGGGGCGCCGCCGCTCGGGCTGCCCGAGGTGGTCGCGCCGCCGGAGGAGCCCGACGCCGAGGACGAGGCGCCCGAGGACGAGGCGCCGGACGCGGAGGACGACGCGACCGACGAGGAGGCGCCGGACGCGGAGGACGACGCCGGCGGCGAGGCAGCCGACGAGGAGGCGACGACCGAGGACGATGCGGGTCCGGCAGCGGCCGAGCTGGTGATCGCCCGACCGGGTGGGCCGGGCGGTTCCCCGGCGCAGCTCGAGCGGGGCGACCTGCTCGACGGCGAGCGTGTCACGACGACGCTGCCTGCGGCGTTCCCCGGATCGGCCGTGCGCACCCGTGGTCCGGTCGCGGCGAGCGATCCGGCGGCGAGCGTGGTCCAGTGGCGTGACGGCGCGGTCGCGGTCCACCGCGAGTGGCGGCTCGACGGGCTCGCGGACTACCCGCCGGCGACCATCGCCGGGGGGTGTGCCCGCTCCGGTCCGGGTACCCACATCGTCCCCGGCCTGTCCACCCAGGGCGGCAACGAGGCGCGGTTGCGGCTGGCGAACCCGCACGGGACGCCGGCGAGCGTGGCGGTCCGGTTCGCGACCCCCGGCGAGCAGGCCGCCCCGCTGGCCCTGCGCAACATCTCCGTTCCTGCGGGCGGCGTCCGTGAGCTCGTGCTGAACGACACGGTCCCCGAGCAGGCCGACCTCGCGGCTCTGGTCGAGGTGACCTCGGGGCGGGTCGCGGTCGAGGGGCTCCAGGTCGCCCGTGCCGCGATCGGCGGGATCGACGGCGCCACGCTGCTCGCGGCCACGACCCGCGCCGGCGAGGACTGGACGGTGCCGTGGGTGGTCGATGACGACAGCCACTCCTCCTGGCTGTGGGTGGTCAACCGTGGCGAGCGGACGGCCTCCGTCGAGCTGACCCTGCACACCGAGGACGGTGGGCAGCTGCCGGCCGGCCTGGCGCAGGTCAGCGTCCCGGCGGGCGAGCTGCGCCGCGTCGACCTCACCGGAACCCTGCCGGAGGACACCTCCGTGGCGGCTCTCACCGCGCGCTCCAACGGGGTCCCCATCGTCGTCTCCGGTGGCGTGGTCCGACGCGCGGAGGAGCGTGCCCGCACCGGTCTCGCCGTTCAGCTCGGTGCCGGTGCCTCGGGCCGCTGGGTCGTCTCCGGGCGGACCGAGGGCGACCGGGAGGAGCAGCTGGTCCTGGTCAACCCCGCCGGCGAACCAGCCGTCGTCGACATCAGCCTGTTCGCCGGGCTGCAGGCGAGCGAGCCCGAACCGCTCCAGCTCCTCGAGGTACCGGCCGGCGCGCGCGAGGTCGTCGACCTGACCGAGCTGCTGCCGGAGCGCGGTGGCTGGACGGCCTTCGTGACCGCCCGGGAGGGCGCGGTGGTGGTCGGCCGGGTCGGCACGCGCACGGGGGACGCGCCGCTCGAGCTGGTCGCGATCCCGGCGACCTCCAGCGTGCAGTGGCTCGAGACGAGCACCGGCCTCAGGCCGGTGGCGAGGCCGGGCCTGGTCACGCAGCTCGGCACCTCACGATCGGTGCTCGGGCCGGCCCAGGAGGGCCGGGGGGCCCGAGAGGAGGGGGGCGTCGCACCGGCCAGCGAGGGGCAGGAGCCGGCCGGGACGTCGGTGGAGGGTCCGAGCGAGGGGGAGCGTTGATCCGACCGGGCGCCGGCCGCCCCGACGCCTACAGCCAGCCGAGGTCCTCGAGGCCATCCTCGTCGATGCCCAGCTGGGCGGCGACCTCGCGGATCAGCACCTCCCGCAGCAGCACGAGGAGCTCGGGCTTGCTGTGAGCCCGCGTCTCGATGGGGCGCCGGAACAGCGTCAGGCGCGCGGGATGGGCGCCGGCCGGTTCGGAGCGCGCCAGCAGGATCTCCTCCTCACCGTCCGGTCGTGGTGGCGGGACGTCCGCCAGCCGGAGCTGGACCTGCTGCAGGTGGTCGAGCACCGCGGGCGGGAGCTCGGCCAGGCTCTCGCCGACGAGCCGGTCGAACCTGCGGCCCCCGGCCAGCCGGTAGCCATCGACCGGCCGCCGCCGCCGGTCCGCGACGCGGTGCCGATAGCGCGCGTGTCGATCGTCCATCCCCGGCAGGGTAGGCGACCCAGGCAGGTACCAGCGGCGAACGACAACATCGTCCTGGGTGCCGGCGGGTTACCCAGGACCCGGGAGGTCGGGCGTAGGAGGTTGCTGAACCACACCGTTGTGGTTTACGGTTCCCGGCGTGGACACCTCCTCGGCAGCGCAGCCTGCCCGGCCTGCGCCGGGGGCGCCGGCACGCACGCCAGGCGCGCGCGGGCAGGACGTGGTCGTGATCCCCCTCCGGGGGGAACGCGTGTGCGCGCGACCGTCCTGCCGGTCCCTGGCGACGGCGACGCTGACGTTCAGCTACGCCGAGCGGTTCGTGGAGTTGACGACGTTACGAGAGGTCCCGGTCCCTCAGACCTACGACCTGTGCCAGACCCACGCG
>JBKHDS010000238.1:0-4162 GCA_046541215.1 Nitriliruptoraceae bacterium | reverse complement strand
GTTGGGCACCCCCCAGGGCAGCCACTCCTCGCGCCCGGCGAGCCGGTCCATCGACCCCCAGAACCGCGGGGTGATCCCGGTGTAGGTGGGGTTCTTCAGCATCCTCCCGCGCTTGCCGTCCTTGATCTCCCACCCGATCTCGCACCCGAACTGGAAGTTCAGCCGCTTGTCGTCGATCGACCAGGACCGGTTGGTGGCCATCATCACCCCGTGCTCGGTGTCGGCGATCATCTCCTCCAGCGAGGAGTCCCCGGGTTCGAGGCCGACGTTGGTCATGCGCACCATCGGCATGCGGTTGTAGCCGTCGCCGCGGACCATCCCGCCCGGCTCGAGGCCGGCGAGGTGGGCGGAGTCGCGGCCGGAGAGGACGCCGACCCAGATGCCGTCGCGGACGATGTCGACCGCCTGGGCGGGGGTGCCCTCGTCGTCGTAGGCGAAGGTCGCGAGCGCGCCGGGGATGGTGGCATCGGCGGTGATGTTCATCAGCTCCGAGCCGTACCGGAGCGTGCCCAGCTGCTCCAGTTCCAGGAACGAGGTGCCGGCGAAGGCGGCCTCCCAGCCGAGGATGCGGTCGAGCTCGATGGCGTGGCCGACGGACTCGTGGATCTGCAGGGCGACCTGGGAGGACTCGAGGATGAGGTCGAGCTCCCCGGCGGGGCAGGGGTCGGCGGTGAGCAGCTGCACCGCCTCCTCGGCGGTGGCCTGCGCGTGGCCGGGCAGGTCGAAGCGGCGGATCACCTCGAACCCGCCGGTCTCGACGTGGCCGAAGGACTGCGGGTAGCTGCGCCGCTGGGTCTCCTGCTCACCGACCGCGGTGGCGTCCATGCCACAGCCCGACTCCAGGATGCGCTGGTGGATGCGGTGGCCCTGGGAGGACACGAACCACTTGTCGGTGTCCCAGAACAGCAGCATCGCGGTGGCGACCATGACGCCCTCGACCGCGGCCATGGTCCCGCTCGCCTCGGTCACCACCCGGACCTTCTCGTCCAGCGGCACCTGGAAGGGGTCCTCGGTGAACGGGGTGGTGTAGGTGTCCTGGGCGGCGGGGACGTCGGCCAGCTCGAGCCCGCTGCCGGGCACCCGGGCGGACGCCTTCGCGGTGGCGGTGGCCTCCCCTCCGGCACGCTTGGCGGCCCGGTCCGACAGCTCCGAGGTGGCCGCGAACCCCCAGGACGAGCCGAACAGGGCCCGCACGCCCACCCCGGCGTCCTCGCGGTGGCCCGCCTCCTCGAGCTCGCCGTTGCGCGCCTGGAGGTTCTCGTGCCGGCGCAGCACCACCCGGGCGTCGGCGTAGGTCGCACCCGCGGCGAGCGCCCCCTCCACCGCGGCGGTCGCGAGGTCGAACATCGGGTCGGCCGGCACGGACACGGCGGGCTCCTTGGGTCCTTGGATCGGCGTGCGGGGGCGGCGGTGCTGCGGCGGTACGGGGACCGTCGCCGCACCACCGCCAGCGACGTGGCACGGGGCCGAGGACCGTAGCGGTCCTCGCGGCGTCCGCGCGCACCACGGTCGTCTGGCAGGATGCCGGCATGCCCCGCATCGATATCGAGGCCCTCGAGGACGAGTGGGAGGAGGACCACCACCTCCTCGCCCGCCGGTCCCGGGAGCTGTCCGTCGCCGCACGCCAGCGCATCGACACGCTGGCCGTGGCGCGCGTGGTCGGTGTCGACCGCGGGCGGATCACGATCGTGCTCGGCGGCGAGGTGGTCGAGGCGCGCCTGGCGGGCACGATGCGCGGGGAGAAGGCCGCGGTGGGTGACCGGGTGCGGGTGCGCGAAGCGAGCCACGAGGACGACGAGCCCCGCATCGTGGAGGTGCTGCCGCGCGACACGGTCCTCACCCGCACGGCCGACGACGCCGACGACACCGAGCGCGTGGTGGTGGCCAACGCCGACCAGATCGTGGTCGTCGTGGCCGCCGACCACCTCGATGTCGGGGCACGGTTCCTGGACCGGGTGCTGGTCGCCGCCTCGGTCGGCGGGCTCGAGGCGGTGCTGTGCATCAACAAGCGCGACCTGGTGTCGCAGGAGGCACCGGTCGCCGAGGTGGCCACGCGCTACGAGGCGATCGGCGTGCCGGTGCGGGTGACCTCGGCGGCGACGGGGGAGGGGGTCGCGTCGCTGGGAGAGGTGGTCGCGGGTACCTGGACCGCGTTCACCGGCCACTCCGGGGTGGGCAAGTCCTCGCTGTTCAACCGGCTCGTGCCCGGGGCGTCGCAGCAGATCGGTGAGCTCGGACGCTACGGGGGCCGGCACACCACGGTCGCGGCCTGGGCCCTGCACGCCCCGGCCCTGGACGCCTGGCTCGTGGACACCCCGGGCGTGCGCTCCTTCGGGCTCGGTGGCCTCACGCCCGAGGAGCTGCCGCAGCACTTCCCGGAGCTCGCGAGCCTGCCGTGCCGGATGGACGACTGCGCGCACGTGGGCGAGCCGGGTTGCGCGATCGAGCAGGCGAGCATCCACCCCGCTCGGCTGGCCGCCTTCGAGCGGCTCCGCGCCAACCTCACCGAGGGCACCTGACCGCTCGCTCGAGCAGCTTCGCCGAGGTGGCGCTGCGGTCGGGTGCACGCGGCTACGGTGCGCCCCGTGAGCCCGTCCACGTCGCTGCTGCGCCGCTCCCTCTCCGGAGCGGGGCGCGTCGCGTCCGGTGAGCTGCGCCGCGCGGTGGGGGCCGACCCGCGGCGGATCGCCCGCAGCGCGCGGGTCGACACGCACTGGCGGCGCCTGGAGGCTGGTGGGGCGGCACGGCTGACCCCGCAGGAGCTGATCGACCCCGGGCGACGCGTCGGGCGCTGGCACGGGGTGGACCCCCACCGCCCCCACGACGGCTGGCGGTCGGTGTGGAAGCTGTTCGGGCTGCTCGGCTGGGCCGGTGCGGTCGGCGGGGCGTGGTGGCTGGGCTCGTCGAAGGGCCGGGGCCCCCTGGCGTCGGTCGCCGAGCTCGACCGGCTCGGGGAGGCGGTCGGGGCGGCGCTGGACGGCTTCGACGGGCTGGACGAGGCAGACGTGGCGCCCTGACCGGGCGGTGGGACCACGTGCTGGTCCGTGCCCGCTAGGCTCGGGAGGAGGTACCCGGCGGGGTAGCCAAGTGGTAAGGCAGGGGACTGCAAATCCCCCATCACGGGTTCGATTCCCGTCCCCGCCTCTCATGCCGCGGCCCCGGTCACCCTCCGAGACGCACCCGGTCGGGCGTGCCGCCGTCCTAGGCTGCGCCTGAGGGCGCGGGAGGCGGTCGTGGAGCCGGAGACGAGCACCCGGCGCGACCGCTACCCGGACGCGCTGCGGGCCGGGGCGCTGCTGGTGGTCGTCTTCGGGCACTGGATCGCGACCTTGCCACGGCTCGAGGACGGTCGCATGGTCGCCACCGAGCACCTGCTCACCGTCTGGGACGGTGCGGGGGTGCTGACCTGGGTGCTGCAGGTCGTGCCCCTGTTCGTGTTCGTCTCCGCGGCGGTCAGCACCCCGGGTGCCATCCGGCGCCTCGAGGCGGGGGAGCGGCAGCGGCACTGGTGGGCGGGTCGGGCGCTCGGGCTCGCGCGGCCGACCGTCACCTACCTCGCCGTCCTGACCGTGCTCGCGATCATCGCCGCCTTCACCGGGGGGCGGCTGCTCGGACCGCTGGACCGGTCGCTCACGGTGCACCTGTGGTTCCTCGTGATGCTGCTCGCCGTGCAGGCGTTCCTGCCGCTGAGCGTGTGGGCGGACCGGCGCTACGGGCTCGGCGCGGTCGGTGGCCTCCTCGCGCTCGCCATCGTCGTCGACGTCCTGCGCGCCGGCATCACCGCCCCCGGGCAGCTGACCGAGCTCGGCACGCTCGTGACCAGCACCCCGGGCGGGATCGGCTGGGTCAACGGCCTCGCGGTCTGGCTGCTGCCGCAGCAACTCGGCGTCGCCTGGCGGCAGGGCCGGTTCGGCGGGCCACGGGCCGGTGCGCTCGTGCTGCTGGGCGGGTTCGCGTGGCTGGCCCTGGCGGTGATGGTCGGCTACCCCATCGCGATGGTCGGCGGCGACCTCGACGGCAGCACCAACGTCCTGCCGCCGACGATCGCCATGATCGGGGTCATGTGGGTGCAGGCCGGCGCGGTCCTGCTCGCCGAGGGGCCGGCGCGGCGGCTGCTCGAGCACCGGCCAGTCCAGCGGCGCGCACTGCAGGAAGGCCTCGG
>JBKHDS010000237.1:0-4173 GCA_046541215.1 Nitriliruptoraceae bacterium | reverse complement strand
GTACGCGCTGGCGCGACGGGCACCGACCAGCGCCACGCAGGCGGGCGCATCGGGCAGCGTCCCGGTGCTGGCCAGCAGCACCGGCCCGTCGGTGCTCGGCCACCCCTCGGCCAGGCGTGAGGGGTACGCCGGGTCGCCCACCACGGCGAGCCGGCACCCCCGCCGGAGCCAGCGCTGGACGATGCTGGCGGCCGCGACCACGTCCGCCGCGTCCACCTCGGGACGGATGCGTGCCGCCAGGCGCGCCCCGACGCCGCCCGCTGTCCCGGGCGCCCGTGGGTCGACCACGTCCCAGCCGCGTCCCTCCTCCAGCACGCGGCGCCGGAGCGACTCGAAGCTGCGCCGGGGCCGGACCGTCCAGGCGAGCAGCACCGCGAGAACCTGAGGATCGGTGCCGTCGGCGGCGAGGCCGGCACACCGACCGGCCAGCTGCTCGAGCGCGTCCACGCTCACGCCGCGTCGCTGACGGGCGGGAGCCGGTAGGCGGCGGCCTCCTCGACGTGCACGGGCTCGATGCGCTCGACCCCCTCGAGGTCCGCGATCGTGCGGGCGAGACGCAGCGCACGATCGAAGGCCCGCGCGGACGCCCCGCGCGCCTCGAGCACCGCGCCGAGGGCTGCCACGGCCCGAGCCGTCGCGGTCCGGCGCAGCAACGGCACCGGCGCGTCCCGGTTCAGCACCACGCTGCACCCCGCCGGCACGCCCGGCGCCGGAGCCCACCGCTCAGCCGCGACCTGCCGGGCGGCGAGCACCCGCTGGGCCACGGGCGCGCTCGGCTCCCCGGGCCGTGCGGTGACCAGGGTGTCGCGATCCAGGGGTCGCAGCGCTACCTGCACATCGAGCCGGTCGAGCAGCGGCCCGGACAGGCGGGACCGGTAGCGCACGACCTGATCGGGCCGGCACCGGCACGTGTGCCGCGGGTCACCCGACCGGCCGCACGGGCAGGGGTTGGTGGTGGCGACCAGCAGGGTCGCGGCCGGGTAGCGGACCCGTGCCCGGCTGCGCGCGAGCACCACCTCACCACGCTCCAGTGGCTGGCGGAGCGCGTCGAGGACCGCGCGCGGGGTCTCGAGCAGCTCGTCGAGCAGCAGGACGCCACGGTGGGCGAGCGACAGCTCGCCGGGCCGCGGGACCCCCGAGCCGCCCCCGAGCAGCGCTGCGGCCGAGACCAGGCGGTGCGGCGCGCGCAAGGGCGGCGCGAGCGTGAGCGGGTCACCGGCCCGGCGCTCGCCCGCGAGCGCGTGGACGGCAGCGACCTCCAGCGCCTCGTCGGTGCTCAGCGGCGGCAGGAGCCCGTGCAGCCGCTCCGCGAGCAGCGTCTTGCCACAGCCCGGCGGGCCGGTCAGCAGAAGGTGATGGCCGCCGGCGGCCGCGAGCTCCACGGCCCGGCGAGCGATCGGCTGCCCGCGTACGTCCGCCAGGTCGGGGCGCGGTGGCGCCGGGGCGATCGGCACCGGCACGACCAGCGATGGCGAACGTCCGTCCCGGAGCACCGCCACCGTCTCCCCCAGATCGGCGACCGGCACGAGCTCGATGCCCGCCACGAGCGCCGCCTCTCCGGCACCAGCGGCCGGGACGAGCAGTCGGGTCGCCCCCAGCTGCCGTGCTCCGGCCACCAGGGGGAGCAACCCGGCGACCGGCCGGACCGAGCCGTCGAGGCCGAGCTCCCCGACCGCCCAGGTGTCGGTGAGCGCGGCGGCGGGCACCTGACCGGTCGCCACGAGCACCGCCAGAGCCAGGGGCAGGTCGAAGCTCGTGCCGACCTTCGGCAGCTCCGCGGGGGCGAGGTTGACCACGACCCGCTCCCCGGGCCAGCGCAGGCCGTGCCGCTGGACCGCGGTGCGCACCCGGTCACCGGCCTCCCGCACGGCCGCGTCCGGCAGTCCCACCAGCCTGAGCACCGGCAGCCCCGGGCTACAGGTCGCCTCGACCCGGACGGCCACGGGATCGAGCCCGACGAGGGCCACCCCGTGGACCACCGCGAGCGGTCGCTGGCCGCTCATCCCAGCCCCACCAGGTGGGTCAGGGACGCCGGCGAGCCGAGGTCGACCGCGACGAGGTCGAGCCGGACGTTGGCGAAGCGGTGCGGCTGCTCGCGCAGGAACGCCGCGGTCAGCGCCCGCAGGCGGCGCAGCTTGCCGGGGTGCAGAGCTGCGGTCGCCCCGCCGAACCGGGCGGCGTCGCGGCGGGTCTTGACCTCGCACACGACCAGGGTGCCGGTGGCCGGCTCGACGGCGACGAGGTCGAGCTCCCCGCGAAGCTGCCCGTCGCTGATGCGCCAGTTGCGGGCGAGGATGGCGAGGCCCTCCTCGGCGAGGTGGCGGGCGGCGAGGTCCTCGCCGAGGCGGCCGAGGGCGCGGGTGTCACCGGTCGGCCGCGGCAGCCGCGGGAGGGGGTGCTGATGGGTCGTGGTGTCCATGCGGGCACGCTACGACCCCCGCGCTGCCAGCAGGAGATGGATCCGAACCTGTGGATAACGGGGTGGCGCCGCCGTCAGATGACCCCGAAGCCCCACAGCAGCGCGGTGGAGAGCACGACCAGCGCGATGATGAGCAGCCACAGGTCGTTGCGCTTGTCGTCGCGGTAGCGGCGGGTGGCGTCGAACCCCATCGCTCAGGCCCCCCGGTCGTCGAGGAAGTCGGCCACGTCGGTCTCGTCGTGGATCAGCTCCTCGACGTTGACGTCGCGGAAGGTGAGCACGCGCACCTGCTTGAGGAAGCGGGCCGGGCGGAACATGTCCCACACCCACGCGTCCTTGAGCAGCAGCTCGAACCAGAGGTCCTCACCGGGGTGCGGGATGACCTCGACCTCGTTGCAGAGGTAGAACCGGCGCTCGGTCTCCACGACGTACCGGTACAGCCGGACCACGTCGCGGTACTCGCGGTACAGCGACAGCTCCAGGTCCGTCTCGTACGCGTCGAGCTCCTCAGGGTTCACGGGTGGCCTCCCGGCCGATGCGTGCCAGCTCGAGCCGCTGACGGGCCGATCATCGAGGGTAGCGACGGGGCGCGGTACGGTCCGGCCATGTCCACACGCCGACCCGCGAAGAAGCCAGCCGGGCTGCCCGGACCCACCTTCGAGGTGGAGCGCGAGCTCCTGAGCGCGGGGGCGGTGATCGCGGGGCTCGACGAGGTCGGCCGTGGCGCCTGGGCGGGTCCGGTCACCGTCGGCGCGGTCGTGCTGGATCCCGACCAGATCCCGGCCGGGCTGCGGGACTCCAAGCAGCTGGCGCCCGTGCCCCGGGCCGCGCTCGCCGAGCAGCTCCACGCCCGTGCGGTGATCGCGGTCGGCGAGGTACCGGTGCGCGAGCTGGACCGCATCGGGCTCGCCGCGGCGCTGCGGCTGGCGGCGCGGCGCGCGCTGGCCGCTCTGGCGGTCCGCCCGGACACCGTGCTGATCGACGGGCCGGTGGACCTGCTCCACGGCGAGGGGCTCTCCACGCGGTGCATCGTCGGGGGCGACGACCGCGTGGCGTCCATCGCGGCGGCCTCGATCGTCGCGAAGGTGCACCGGGATGCGGGCATGGTGGCACTGCACGACACCTACCCGCGGTACGGCTTCGCCAGCCACAAGGGGTACGCGACCCCGGCCCACCGCGCGGCGCTGGGCACCTACGGCCCGTGCGAGGTGCACCGGCACAGCTGGCAGCCCATCCGCGCGCTGCTCGCCGACCAGCTCGAGCTGCCCGGCACGGCCTAGGAGCGCGCCGCGGCGTCGTCCGGCGCCGCCGCATCCAGGTCATGCTCGACCCCGGTGAGCAACCCCACGTGGTCCGGCGGCCAGATGACGACCACCGCCCGACCGACGACGCGGTCCAGCGGCACGAAGCCGAGCCCGCGGCGGGAGTCGGAGGAGTTCGGCCGGTTATCGCCGAGGAAGAACAGCGCCCCCTCCGGCACGGTCACCGGGCCGTAGTCGCTCGGGTCATCGAAGGCGACGTAGGGCTCGTCGAGCACCTCCCCGTTGACCCGCACGACCCCGCCCTCGATCACCACCTCGTCGCCCGGCAGGCCGATCACCCGCTTGACGAAGTCGCGAGCGCTGGTGGGCACGACCCCGAGGAACTGCCCGGCGCCGGTGACGATGCGCTCCACGGTGGTCCGGTCCTGATCAGCCTCGGGGTCCTCCTCGCCCTCGAACACGACCACGTCGCCACGCACGGGGTCCCGCAAC